>CAKUSF010000006.1 GCA_934678915.1 uncultured Bacteroidales bacterium | reverse complement strand
GTTCGAGTCCCTTCCGCACCGCAGAAAGTCTCGCAAGAGTGTTGGAAATCAACTACTTGCGAGACTTTTCTTTTTATCCTACCCACAATTCCACCCATTTGTGTGAGACCATCGTTTCGCTCCAGAATTGTATTCTTTAAGAAATTATGTATGATTGTTAGGATGTCACTTCCACGATTCTGTAGAAGTGACATCCTTGCTGAAATATGTTATTTACACCAGCGGTCGAGCCAGTCGAAGAAACTCCGGTGCCAGAATAGGGCGTTCTGAGGCTGGAGAATCCAGTGGTTTTCCTGAGGGAACACTATGAGTTTGGACGGAACTCCCATCATTTGTGCTGCATTGAAGGCTGCCATGCCCTGATCGTACGGAATGCGATAATCCATCATACCATGGATGCATAGGATAGGAGTGTGCCACTTGGTGACGTTCAGATCAGGCGAGTTTGAATAGTGGCGCTTGGCTTTGGCTGCATTGCTCCATGGCGATCCGGCTTGCTGGATGCCACCGAAAGTCTTGCCGTCACCGCGTGGACCCTTCTCGTCAGCTGCGTAGGAATATTCAGAAAGCCCACCGTTGTCGAAGTTCGGGAACCACATCTCCTCGGTCTCGTAGTACATGTATTTCTCATCGAATATTCCTGCGTGGGCGATGAAGCAGTCATAGACATTACCGTGGATTCCGGCCATGTAATAAACACTGAACCCACCGTAGGATGCGCCACAGCCTGCAAGTTTGCCTACGTAAGGCTCTTTCTTGAGCTCCTTTGCTGCACTGAGGTAGTCTTGCATGTTCTGTCCGATGTAGTCTCCGCTGATTTGTTCGCACCATTCCTGACCGAAGGCTGTTGTACCTCGACGGTTCGGAAGGATTACAATATACCCTTGGTTCGCCATCAGGCGGTAGTTCCAACGATAGCTCCAGCCTTGGCTGAGGGTTCCCTGTGGACCACCAAGGAATATCTCAATCGCAGGATAGACTTTAGTTGAGTCAAATTGAGGAGGATAAAGAACCCAAGTGAGCATCTTTTTGCCGTCAGTGGTCTTAATCCAACGCTCACGTGTCTCGTAGGCGGTCAGCTGACCGATGATGCCACCGTTCTCGTCCGTGATTCTGCTGAAAGATCCGTTGGTCTCGTTTACTGCCACCAGCTCGTTAGGAAATTCCATCGAACAGTAGCTTGCGAGTAGGGTACTGTCAACAATTGCAAATGGAGAATTGAAATCAAACCATGCATCGTCTGGGGTGATTCTCTTGATCTGAGCATCTTCTACCTTTACATTGCATATTGCCTGAAGCCCTTCAATCAGAGAGTTGAAATAGATGCTTTTTGAATCTGAACTCCAGACAATTCCGCTTGCGTTGTACTTAAAATCTGAAGTAAGATCGCGGATTCCGTTGATTTGAGGGATGGCATTTTGACCTTCACTAGAACTTTCGGTGTCAGAGAGGTTAGCAACCATAAGGCGCACTTTGTCAGCCTCGTACCCGTTACGTGCCATGCTCAGCCAAGCGATGTGCTTCCCGTCAGGACTCCAGACCGGATCTGTGTCGTAGCCTCCAGACATTGGGATCCGAACAGTTTCCCCCGTAAGAATGCTGTAGAGGTAGATTTCGGTGTCCGTTGAGAAAGCATATTCCCGACCAGTCCCAACCTTTTTGCAGGAATATGCCACATAGCGTCCGTCAGGGCTCCAGCAAAGCTGCTCTATGCCGCTCAGAGGCTCTAGTGGTAACTCGTACTTTCCAGCGTCCTCCGCGAGGATATTCATGGAATTGCTTTCCGTGATCTCGCTTCCGAGTGGCGCAACGTAGGTCTGTGGCCTTTCGGTCGTCCAATGATCCCAATGACGGTACATAAGATCTTCTGTGACATAGGCTTGAGCCTTGTCTAGCTTCTGGTCGAAATCCTTAGGAGTCTTAACGGCTCCTGGAATAGTGCTGGTGTAGAGAACCTGCGACTGGTCCGGGCTGAGGGTAAATTCTCCGATTCCGGCTTCAACCTTGCTGAGCTGTTTTCTGGTTGAGAGTGAGACTTTTCCGTCAGCAATGTTAATGGTCGCATTGTAAAGCTGTCCGCCTTGAATGTAGTAGATTGATTTCCCATCCAGACTCCAGCGAGCATTGCTTATACTCTTGCCATCGGTTGTCAATTGAACCTTGTCTCCGAAAGAGAGATTCCCATTTTCGCCCTTCAGAACTTCCGTCAGAAAAAGATTTCTGCACGAACGATTTTCTTCAACTGAAGTGTAGCTTACCCCGTAGAGTATCCAATGTCCATCAGGTGACAATTGGGGATCAGACAGACGTCCCAATGACAGAAGCACTTCCGGTGTCATCCTTCCGTCTTCAATCTTGATGTCTGATGGTCCGATGTAGGCCGCATCGACAGCCACTTCATTTTTCGGTTCGCAACTCATCATTGTCAATAGTGTCGTCGCCATCATGGCTAACTTGATTGTTGTGTTCATAAATGTTTGTGTATGAATTATATGCTTTTTCAATTGCTTCCCTTACATCATCTCTGACTTCTTCGGGCTCCAGAACCTCAAGCCTTCCTGCGTGGCGGCAAAATTCCATCGTAAGGTTCCTATTGGGGATTACACGGATTCTGAATATTCTCCCGCCTCCTTTAGCCGGGCCTTCTTCTGTCTGAGATTTGTGAATCGGCAGATCCTGGATGTAGCGAGCCTCTTCGTCAGTCACTTTGAAGCGGATGGTGACAGGCTTTTGGCCAACCATAGGGAAGAATATTCCAAAACTTTGACTGAAGATTTCCTCCACATCGAAGTCTTTGGGCATCTTGAACATGTTGTCAGTCATTCTGAGGGACAAGATCCTGTCTAAACCATAAACACGCCAAGCTTCCCTCTCATTGTTGCTGTCTGCCTCGGAGGCCCTTTCGTGGCAGAACGCCACAAGATACCATCTGCGTTCATGTTCTTTGATTGCAAGTGGTTGAATATGCAGAATTTCAGCAGAGGATGAACTGTACTTGCCATAGCTGATTTCCAGTTCCCTTTCTTCTTCCATTGCTTGCATGATTGCTGTCAAGTACTTTTGCCCTGACGGGATTTCCTCTACGCTTACCCTTCCTGAGAGTCGTTCCTTACCGAGTGATAGCAAACTGTTTACAGTAAAGGTGTTGACCAACCATCCAATGCTTGCGTCATTGTCCAAAACATCTTCGCTAAAAGGGATGAAGTAGCGGTTTGTCCTTCTATTGCATTCAATCTCGGCACCGAATAGCTCTGCTACAGCGATTCTATGGTTGTTGAAAGTACGTCTTGAATATTCCTGCCCGAAGCGTCTAGAATACTTGTCGCTTAGTTCTCCGAACGACAGCCCACGTTCTCCGATTGCGGAGAGCGTCTGGATGAGCCAGATGTATTTCTCAACAAGTTCCGAAACCATATTCAAATTTCTTCAGAGATTTCAAAGATAGCAAACAAAAGTTGATTTATTCAAGCAAGACAATTGATTTTCGGGATTTAGTGATTAGATTTGCAGAAGAAATCATGAAGCGAGGAATGAACATTATCATTAAATGTCTGTCATTATGCACTGTGGCAGTGTCTGTTATCGTCTCGTGCTCAGTGGAGGACACTGACCGAGACTTGAAAGATCCTGCCAATGCCTACCAGATTGCGAACTACCAAGTTTTGGGCTCTGTTAGCGATGAAGCAGGAGTTGGCATAGCAGGAGTTCGCGTTATTGCAGATTATAGTATAGATGTCGTTTATCGCGCAGACACTTTGTACACCGACAAGGAAGGTCGCTTTTCCAAGTTCCTTTCGATTCCTCGTGTAGACAAGTTTTCCATGTCATTCTCTGATGCTGAAGGAAAGTATGAGCCTAGATTTGAGAATGTTGTTCCGGTTCGTACAGAGATTTCCAGTGGACATTTTGGTGGCTCTTACATTGTTTCTGTGGATGTGAGTCTTAAAAGGAAGTGATTCCCTGGCCTGAAATCATGCTTCAGTTTTGAAAAGTCGGACTGCTTTCTTATCTTCGCAATATTAACGGCAAGCCATTGCCTACTTGCGAACGTTGAACATGATAAGGAATAAGTTGGACACAGATGTGCAGTATTTGCCGGGAGTGGGGCCAAAAAGAGCCTCACTACTGAAATCTGAGCTCAATGTTTCCACTGTCGGAGATCTTTTACGTATCTTTCCTTTTCGCTACATCGACCGGAGTTCCATTCAATTGATTTCGGAGATCCAGTCATCAAGTGCCTACGTCCAACTTTTGGCCCAAGTCGTTTCTTCTCAGGTCACAGACAAAAAATTGAGTGTCATGGTCAAGGACCGTAGTGGGATTATGGAAATGGTTTTCTTTCGGGGGATCAAGTACACCTACGATCGTCTGAAACCAGGATCTGTCTTTCTGTTTTTCGGCAAGCCTAATCAATTCAACGGTCGTTTCAACATGGTGCATCCTGAGATTGACAATCCTCCCGCAGAAGGTTCTACCGGCTTTTCCGGAGTGCTCACCGGAGTCTATAATTCGACCGACAGGCTTCGCAACGGAGGGGTGACAGGCAAGGTGATGAACCGTCTGATGGCCGAGGCGATAGATTTGGCGATAGGAGATGTGGAGGAGACATTACCTGAATATGTTCTCAGAGAAAAAGGCCTTGTTCCTCTTAGATATGCTATTAGGAATGTCCATTTTCCCTCTGATCAACTTGCCCTTGAGAAGGCGCGCTATCGGCTCAAATGGGAGGAACTGTTTCTGTTGCAGTTATCGTTGCTCAAGCATAAATATGTCCGCAGCCGTTCTGCGGTTGGGATCCCGATGCCGAAAGTAGGCCAGGCATTCAATGCGTGCTTTGACGCTTTGCCGTATGAGCTTACCGGTGCTCAGAAACGTGTGATAAAAGAAATTCGTGCGGACATGATGAGCGGACATCAGATGAACCGTCTGCTTCAAGGCGATGTCGGATCCGGAAAGACGATGGTTGCGGTCCTTTCCGCCCTGATTGCCGTGGGGAATGGCTATCAGGCTTGCATCATGGCTCCAACGGAAGTCTTGGCTCAGCAGCATTTTGCCAACATCTCCAAATATCTTGCTCCGACTGGCGTACGATGCGAATTATTGATAGGTTCTACCGGGAAGGCGGCACGGAGGCCAATCCTTGAGGGTTTGGCTGTCGGCTCTGTAGGGATAATCATAGGGACCCATGCGTTAATAGAAGATTCGGTGGTCTTCAAGAATCTTGGCCTAGCCATCATAGACGAGCAGCATCGTTTCGGGGTTGATCAGAGGGCAAGGCTTTGGGCGAAGGGTGCAGGGGGGATTCCTCCACATGTCCTTGTGATGACTGCGACTCCTATTCCGAGGACATTGGCCATGACATTTTACGGTGATCTTGACGTCTCTGTGATTGACGAGATGCCTCCTGGAAGAAAACCTATCCAGACGATGCTGATAGGGGAGGGGAAGCGGCCTGCTTTGTACAATTTCATGAAGAAAGAGATTGCGGCTGGACGTCAGGTATTCATTGTCTATCCTATGATATTCGAGAGCGAGAAAGTTGATTATCAGAATCTTGAATCTGGCTATGAGACGATTGTCTCCAAGTTTCCGTTCCCACCGTACAAAGTTGCAATTGTCCATGGACAGCAAACCAGTGAGGTGAAGCAGTTCAACATGGATGCTTTTTCCTCTGGCCGAGCAGACATCCTTGTGTCCACGACTGTGATAGAAGTCGGGGTTGATGTCCCTAATGCTTCCGTGATGGTGATAGAAAGTGCGGAGAGATTCGGCCTTGCACAACTCCACCAACTACGTGGACGTGTTGGCCGTGGCTGCGAGAAATCCTATTGCGTGCTTATGCATGGCAACAAATTAAGTAAGGAGTCCCGTAAGAGACTGGAACTGATGTGTGCTACCGAGAATGGATTCGATCTTGCGGAGGAGGACATGAAGATGCGCGGACCTGGTGATTTGGAAGGGACTCAGCAGAGTGGCCTTCCTATTGAACTTACCATAGCTTCACTTGCGCATGACGGAGAACTGCTGTCGGACGCGAGAAGCTATGCTGAGCACATTCTGGCCCATGATCAGACGTTGGAACTGCCTGTCAATGAACTTCTGGCGCGAGAACTTCGCAAAGATAAATATCTTGTACGAGACTACAGTAAGATCTCATAGTCCTTCAATCTCGGATGATTCCTGTCTTTTTCTGATAGGATAATCCTGTCAGAAGGGACTCTCCAATCAATGCCTAGGTCCGGATCGTCCCATGCGATGGCTCCCTCGGATTCAGGGCAATAGTAATTGTCACACTTATACTGAAAAATGACCTCTTCGCTTAGGACACTGAATCCATGGGCAAAGCCTTTAGGTATGAAGAGTTGCCAGTGGTTCTCCTCAGAAAGCTCGACAGAGAAGTGCTTGCCGAAAGTCTTCGAGCCGACTCTAAGATCTAGAGCAACATCAAGAACTTTCCCTACCACGACTCTGACCAGTTTGCTCTGCGAATGTACCCCTTTCTGAAAGTGAAGTCCTCTGACTACCCCATAACTGGATTTACTTTCATTGTCCTGAACGAAGTTGACAGCGATGTGCTGCTCAAACTCCCTTTGGTTGAAAGATTCAAAAAAGTACCCTCTGCTGTCTGTGAATATTCTTGGCTCTATGATGAGAAGTCCATCAAATTCAGTTTCGATTATATTCATTTCTAATAATCTTTTTATTGTTCACTTGCAATTTTGATAAGGTACTTTCCGTATTGGTTCTTGATCATCGGCTCAGCCAGCTCGCGCAACTTTTCTGCATTTATCCATCCTTTCCGGAACGCGATTTCTTCCAAACAAGCTACTTTCAGACCTTGGCGCTTTTCGATGACTTCAATGTAGGTAGATGCCTCAGCCAATGATTCGTGAGTTCCTGTGTCCAACCATGCAAAACCACGTCCGAGTTTCTGAACTTTCAGTTTCCCCATTGCCAAAAATTCTTGATTGACGGTGGTGATTTCCAATTCGCCTCTAGCTGATGGTTTGATTTCATGAGCTATTCTCACAACCTCGTTGGGGTAGAAGTAAAGGCCAGTCACTGCATAGTCACTCTTTGGCTCGGCAGGCTTCTCTTCGATGCTAAGGCAATTGCCGTAAGCGTCAAATTCTGCTACTCCATAGCGTTGAGGATCACTGACTTGATAGCCGAAGACGGTAGCTTTGCCCTCTTCCTCAGCAGCACGGGCTGCTTCCGTTAGTTGAGAGTCAAAACCAGTTCCTTGGAATATGTTGTCACCGAGCACGAGGCAGGCGCAATCTTCACCGATGAAATCCTTTCCAATGATGAAAGCTTGGGCAAGACCATCGGGAGAGGGCTGTTCTGCATATTTAAAAGCTACACCGAACTCACTTCCGTCTCCCAAGAGCCTTTTGAAACCAGGAAGATCCGAAGGAGTAGAAATGATTAGAATGTCCCTAATTCCAGCTGTCATAAGAACTGAAATCGGGTAATATACCATCGGTTTGTCATAAACAGGAAGCAACTGTTTGCTGACGCCTTTTGTAATAGGGTAGAGACGTGTGCCGCTTCCTCCGGCTAGAACTATTCCTTTCATGATACTCTCAGTTTTATTTCATTCTGTTTATGCAATCAACAAGAGAATCTCGCCAGTATGGGATAGAAACATCGAAAGTTTCCTTAACTTTAGTTTTATCGAGAACGGAAAATCTTGGCCTTTGTGCCCTTGAAGGATATTCCTCGGTGTGGCAAGGCCGAATGTCGCAATGATTGCCAGCTATTTCGCAGATAGCTTTGGCGAAGTCGTACCAAGATATTGCACCCTCATCGGAGAAATGATATATTCCTGAACAGTCGAGGCGGTTCTCAGTTATTATCTTGACAATCAATGATGCCAAATCCCGTGCGTATGTCGGAGTTCCGATTTGGTCGAAGACCACTTGAATTGATTCTCTTTCTTTTGTCAGACGGAGCATAGTCTTGACGAAATTCCTACCGTAAGGGGAATATAACCATGCGGTTCGCAGTATGATGCTTCTGCATCCGGATTTCTCAATTTCTTTCTCTCCGGCTAGTTTGGTCGAGCCATAGACTCCGAGAGGTTCTGTAGGCCAATCCTCCTTGCAAGGCATAGGAATAATCCCTTGAAAGACATAATCTGTGGAAATGTGAATCATTGTAGCACTCCTTTCTGCAGCGACCTTCGCCAGATTCCCAACAGCCGTGCAGTTTACGAGCATGGCTGTGGACCTGTCATCTTCCGCCTTGTCAACGTCAGTATAAGCTGCACAATTAACGATGACGTCAATTCTCTCAGACTCACAGACAATTCTCACTGCATCAATGTCCGTGATGTCAAGGCATAAAGTCTCAATGTCTGGCAGCGAGACAATGTCTGAGAAGAGATAATTGTCGCGACTGCCGGCAACCGCATTTCTAAGTTCTGTACCGAGTTGGCCGTTAGCTCCAGTTACAAGAATATTCATAACTCAACCATCGCAAATAGGCAATTACTCGCTTTTAAATACATTTCTCACGTTCAAGGTGATTGCCCACCTTTTACAAATTTAAACAGAAATCCTACCGGATCAAAATATTATTCAAGTTCTTTTCCAACTGTGATGAGTGTTTTGTATCTTTGTGGGCAATGATTGACAAACAAGACTATTGTATGATAATTGATTCCCAACTTCTTGATAATTTGACCATTGAAGCTAGACGCTCTCCAAGGCTAAGGATGAACTATGATCTTAGAAATTCTTCAAATGATAAGTCTCAGAGGATGATGAACGCTCTGGAACCGGGAACTGAAATTCCTGTGCATAGGCACACTCTATCCTCAGAAACCGTTGTAGTGATAAGAGGAAGCATCAGGCAGAATTTTTATGATGACGAAGGTTTCTTGACAGAGTCAGTAATTTATAGGGCAGGAGACCCGGTCTCAATCTGTGTTGTTCCTGTGAACACTTGGCACAATTCCGAATCTTTGGAATCGGGTACGATAATATTCGAAGCAAAAGATGGTGCCTACGAGCCTCTTGGAGAGAGTGACATTCTGGTTGTGAAGTAATTGACATTTAGTGTATTAATTATGTGGATATTCTCTAAAAAACATAATCTGAAAGACATTGGGGTGTTTCAAGGATTGACGGATTGTCATTCCCACATCCTTCCGGGCGTTGACGATGGTGTTAAAACCATGGAAGAGTCTCTGGCTATCCTTGACCGTTACGAACAATTGGGCATGAAAACGGTGTGGCTCACACCGCATATTATGGAAGATGTTCCAAACAAGACTGATGACCTCCGGGCTCGCTTCGAGACCCTTCGTCAAAACTATAAAGGAGGGCTGACTCTCCATCTTGGTGCTGAAAACATGATTGACAACCTTTTTGAGGAACGTCTCAAGGAGGGAGACCTTTTGACTGTCGGTTCAGAGCATGACCGCCTATTGGTGGAAACTTCTTATTTTACACCACCTTACGGCTTTTATGACATTTTGAATACAATTAAAACCAAAGGCCTGTTCCCAATTTTGGCTCACCCTGAAAGGTACATCTATATGTCTGAAAAAGACTATGACCGACTGAAATCAATGGGTGTATTGTTCCAAATGAACCTTTTTTCTTTGGTCGGGCTTTATGGTGAGCGAGCGAAGAAGGTCGCAGGAGAACTGCTGAAGAAAGGTTACTATGACTATGCCGGAACCGACATCCACACTATTCGGATCCTAAATCATTGCCTTGAGGAGAAGATTGTTCAAAAGACTCTCTGTGATTTTAAGGATTTGTGATAATGGTGTAAAATTCCTTAATAACTGAAAGAAATTTTTGAATATTTAAGAATTTTCGTAACTTGTAGCCAAAATAATACAAAAACTATAAACCGCTACGAGTTATGTCAGATAAGAAACTTCTTTTGGGTGATGAGGCTTTGGCCTTGGGAGCATTGCATGCAGGCCTTTCAGGTGTGTATGCCTATCCAGGAACTCCTTCGACTGAAATAACTGAATATATCCAGTCACACCCCCTTACGAAAGAGCGCGGAATCCATTGCGATTGGTCTTCTAACGAGAAAACCGCGATGGAGTCTGCACTTGGCGTTTCATATTCGGGGAAAAGAGCCCTCGTGTGCATGAAGCATGTTGGAATGAACGTCTGTGCCGATGCTTTTGTAAATTCTGCTGTCACGGGAGCCAATGGGGGCCTCGTGGTTGTGGCCTGCGATGATCCATCTCAGCATTCTTCCCAAAACGAGCAGGACTCCAGATTCTATGCTGATTTCGCAATGATGCCATGCTTTGAGCCCTCTAACCAACAGGAGGCGTACGACATGGTTCGTGAAGCATTCGATTACTCCGAGGCAAATCATATTCCTGTTCTTATGCGTCTTACTACACGCATGGCGCATTCCAGAGCCATTGTTCAGACGGGAGAAATCCGTTCAGAGAATGAGCTTCATTTTCCGGATGAGCTTCACGAGAAGAATTGGGTGACTCTTCCTGCGAATGCTAGGAAGCGTATTTTGGAATTAGCAGATGATGTTCTTCGTTTTGAAAAGGATTCAGACAAATCAAAGGACAATGAGTACCATCATTCGGACAATAATAAGTTTGGAATCATTGCATGTGGTATAGCCTACAACTACCTGATGGAGAATTATCCAGATGGTTGTCCTTATCCGGTACTAAAAGTAACGCGCTACCCATTCCCTAAGGCTCTCGCCTTGGAAATGACCAAGTCGTGCGGTACTCTCCTTGTCATGGAGGAAGGCCAGCCACTTATAGAAGAACGCCTAAGAGGCATTCTTTATGATCCTAAGGCAGAAGGCAGCATCATTGTCCATGGACGATTGGACGGGACTCTTCCTAGAACAGGCGAGTTGACTCCTGACTGTGTCCGTGAGGCACTTGGGCTTCCACCTATGGAGGCATATTCAAAATCAGAAGTCACTGTTCCTCGCCCTCCGGCTCTCTGCCAAGGATGTGGCCATCGCGATTTCTACACTGCACTTAATGCTGTCCTTAAAGAATATGCCCCTACTGCTAGAGTTTTCAGTGACATAGGATGCTATACCCTTGGCTACATGCCACCGTTCCACTCTTTCCAGACCTGCGTGGAGATGGGGGCTTCGATCACCATGGCGTTAGGAGCCGCCAATTCAGGAGTATGGCCTGCGGTAGCCGTGATAGGGGACTCGACATTCACCCATAGCGGCATGACCGGGCTTCTTGATTGCGTCAATGCCGGAGCCAGTGTGACTGTCTGCATCTCGGACAACCTTACCACGGGCATGACCGGTGGACAGGACTCAGCAGGAACTGGCAAACTAGAAGAAATCTGTAAGGGACTTGGGGTCGAACCAGAACACATCAGGACAATCATCCCGCTTCCGAAGAACTATCCTGACATGGAAAAAGTTATAGACGAGGAATTGAATTATAGTGGTGTTTCAGTCATCATCTGCCGTCGAGAGTGCATCCAGACGGCCAAGCGTCACGCAGCCGCAAACAAATAATCATTAAGGACATGAAAAAGAAAGACATTATACTTTCCGGTGTCGGAGGACAAGGAATCCTTTCGATAGCCACTGTTATAGGTTGGGCTGCGCTTGACCAGAATCTTCACTTGAAGCAGGCTGAGGTCCATGGAATGAGCCAGAGAGGAGGTGATGTGCAGAGCAATCTTAGGATCAGCACAGAACGGATTTGGAGTGATCTTATTCCTAAGGGAGAGTGCGATATCATTCTCTCCCTTGAGCCGATGGAGGCTCTTCGCTACCTTCCTTGGCTTTCAAAGGGGGGCTGGATTGTGACTAATTCCACTCCATTTGTGAATATCCCTAATTATCCTCCGATAGAAGAAATAACAGCAGAACTCAAAAGAGTCGGCAACGTCATCACCCTTGACTGTGACCAGATTGCCAAACAGACCGGCTCACCGCGTAGTGCTAACATGGTACTTTTGGGAGCTTCTGCTGCAATTATGGAAATCCTCGATCCGGAGAAGCTCCGTGAAGGAATTACGAATGTGTTCTCACGCAAAGGTGAGAAGATTGTTCAGATGAACATCGCAGCGTTTAATGCTGGACTGGAGGTCTCAAATAGTTTTTCGAAATGAAACCTATCTCCAGACAAACTGTAGATGAGGTCCTTCAGCGGCTTGACATAGTTGACATTGTCCGGACAACAATCCGGCAGTGTGTCAACGTGTCTCACGAGTTGGAGTGGATTTCTGGTGAGAAGTTCGTTCATCTTGAGTTTGGCATTCCAGGCATGAATGCGTGTAAAGTCGGTCTGGATGCTCAGAAGGAAGCCTTGGACAACGGTGCTGCTTCTGTCTATCCGCCTTCATGTGGAATCCATGAATTGAAAGAGAACGGCTCGCGCTTTATCAAAGCATTTGTCGGGGTGGAAATCTCTCCCGAAGGTATTGTCCCGACAGTCGGCTCAATGCAAGGCTGTTACAATCTCCTTCTTGAGTGCATACAGATGAATCCGAAAAAGGACACTGTCGTCTATCTGAATCCTGGCTTTCCTTCCCATTATGTCCAAGCCAAGGTTCTGGGAATCAAGACCAGAATGTTCGATCTTTACGATTTCCGGGGGGATAGGTTTAAGGAAAAACTTGAAGAAGTGTTTGGAGACGGGCGTGTCTGCGCGATAGTATATTCAAATCCGAACAATCCATCATGGGTATGCCTGACAGAAGATGAATTGAAGAGTCTTGGTGAGCTTTGCACGAAGTATGATGTGATTGCTCTTGAGGACATGGCCTACATGTGCATGGACTTCAGAAAGGACCTCTCCATGCCTTTCCTTCCACCTTTTCAGCCTACTGTTGCTCGTTACACGGACAATTGCGTGCTGATGATTTCTGCATCCAAGATATTCAGTTATGCCGGAGAGCGCATCGCTATGGTTGCTATTTCCGACAAACTCTACAAGCGGGAATATCCTGCCCTTCGTGAACGTTATGGAATAGGTCGCTTCGGTGATAATTTCTCGCTCACATATCTCTATGTAAACTCGTCAAGCTGCTCTCATTCAGCGCAGTATGCCTTTGCTGAAATGCTTGGCTCAGCGGCAGACGGGAAATATGACTTTGTGGGCCAGATGAGGGAATATGGACGTAGAGCCGGCAAGGCTAAAGAAATATTTCTTCGCCATGGTTTTTACATCGTTTATGACAAGGATTTAGGAGAGGATGTGAGCGATGGTTTCTTTTTTACTATCGGTTACGATGGCCTGACTGGCAGCCAGTTGCTTCTTAATTTGCTCAGATGTGGAATCTGCGCAATAACCTTGGTCGCTACAAGGAGTACCCGCGAAGGCATCAGGGTCTGCGTCTCACTTCTTAATTCGGAAAAAGATTTCTCTGATCTGGATGAGCGTCTCGGTTCATTTGAGAGACTTATGGTGGATGAAAATCGTTAATTTTGAAAATGTTACATTATGAAATATGTCAGTGCAGACGATGCTGTTAAGCTCGTGAAATCAGGAGATTGGGTGTTCTTCCAAGGAAGTACAGCCGTTCCGGTGATCATCCAAGAGGCTCTTGCTCGCCGTGCAGATGAGCTTCGCGGAGTCAATATTGTCTCTGGTTTCAACATCACTAAGGGACCTGCTCCGTTTTGCAAGCCGGAGTACAAAGAGTCGTTTTTCGTGAACAGTGTGTTCCTGTGCTCAGACCAGAGAGAGTACGTGGCTCAAGGGTATGGGAGTCTTATTCCTGGCTTTTTGGGAGAGATTCCATCCCTTATTCGTCGTCGTGAGATTCCAATAGATGTAGCGTGCATTAACTGTTCGCTTCCTGATGAGAATGGCTATTGCAGCTACAACATCTCCGCTGACCTTGCACAACCGGCTGTTGAGTCTGCCAAGATTGTGATTGCCCAGGTGAACAAGAGCATACCTTACCTTTATGGTACAGCTATGATTCATGAATCGAAAATCACTGCTGCAATAGAGTGTGATGATCCTCCAGTTGACATGCAGTTCGGGCCTCCTACTGAGATCGAATCGGCCATCGGCTCGTACATCGCAGCTGAGATTCCGGACGGGGCCACACTCCAGATAGGTGTCGGAGGCATTCCGAATGCTATTCTGAATGGTCTGAAAGACCATAAGCATCTGGGACTCCACACGGAAGCGATGACGGACGGGGTGTTCCGCTTGATGCAAACAGGTGTGATTGACAATTCCTTGAAGAAAGTTGAGCCAGGGCGTAGCGTTGCATGTCTTGCTTTAGGTTCGCGTCACATGTACGAGTATCTTGATCACAACAAGGATGCAGTTTTCTACGATGTAAGTTGGACGAACGACCCTCAGCGCATCCGCCAGAATCCGAATGCCATGGCAATCAACTCCGCAATTGAGGTTGACTTGACCGGTCAGATCTGCGCGGACAGCATAGGTGAGAAGATTTTTTCAAGTGTAGGAGGTCAGCACGATTTCATGTACGGGGCCGCCTTGTCAGAAGGTGGCAAGACTTTCATCGCCCTTCCTTCACGGACTGCAAAAGGAAGAGGAAAGATTGTAGCCAACCTTGCTCCCGGAGCCGGTGTGGTCACAACCCGTTTCCAGACGCAATACGTTGTCACTGAATATGGTTGTGTCTATCTTCGCAACAAGAATCTAGCAGAGCGGGCTAAGGCCCTCATTTCTATTGCCCACCCGGACGACCGTGAAGCCCTTGAACGCGCAGCTTGTGAGCGTTTCGGCTACTCGTTTCTACGTTTGAAATAGCGTAGGATTCCTTAGAATGCCGTTCGGGTGTTCAAAGATAATTTCCGCTAACCTTAGCCACCCGCGGCTATAAGCGGGAGGGGCCCAGCCGATAGGCTGGGAGGGACGAGCGCGAAGCGCGAGGGTTTGCGGAAGTTGTCTTTGGACACGGGTTTATTACACAATAATCTTGTCAAGCTCAGAGATCCAGAGCTGAACCTGCGCGTCAGATGGCATACGCCAGTCTCCACGCGGTGAGAAACTTACAAGACTGATCTTCGGACCATCTGGCATGCAAGATCGCTTGAATTGCTGACTGAAGAAGCGCCAATAGAACTTCCTCAGCCATTTTAAGATCGTGGCCTTGTCGAATGTCACATCTGGGTGCTTCACGTTGTCCTTCCCGGAGCTGATGTCGGTTCCATTCTCGGCCTCACCGAACGCACGGCATGCCAGATGGAAAATCTTGACAGGAGAGTAACCGTACCTGATGAAGTTATAGATAAAGAAATCGTGCAGTTCATAAGGACCTATAAGATCTTCGGTTTTTTGCTTGATCTGTCCCTTTGAGTCAGCAGGTGTAAGTTCCGGACTGATAGGGGTGTCCGCAATGTCGAGAAGAATCTCTCCTGCACTTCTGCCACCGTCTGAGGATGCGTTGGTGAACACATTTCTGGCGGCCCAACGCACAAGGTACTTGATCAAAGTCTTTGGAACCGAGGCATTCACAGCGTACATGGACATGTGATCACCGTTGTAGGTGCACCAACCGAGTGCTAACTCAGAAAGATCACCTGTACCAATCACTATACCATTCTCTTGATTGGCGATGTCCATCAGAATCTGTGTCCTTTCACGCGCTTGGGCGTTCTCGTAGGTGGAATCCATTACCTTCGGATCGTGTCCGATGTCCTTGAAATGCTGTTCAACAGCGGCTACAACGGAAATCTCGCGTGTGGTGATACCAAGAACCTCCATCAAATCCACAGCATTGGATTTTGTCCGATGAGTTGTACCAAGTCCAGGCATGGTGATTCCGATGACATTTTTGCGCGGGATTCCCAGCTTATCGAAAGCCATGACAGTCACAAGGAGTGCCAGTGTGCTGTCTAGGCCACCGGATATTCCCAGAACGGCCTTTCTGCAATTGATGTGCTCTAGACGAGCGATGAGCCCGGTTGTCTGAATCTGGAGGATCTCCTTGGAACGTTCCGCTATTTCAGACGGATCTCCTTCTGGGAGGAATGGGTGAGGCTCCACATAGCGGTAGAATTTCTTTTCAAAGTCAGTGGGAGCAGCGGGACCAAGGTCGAAGCATGAATATAATCCTGAATATTCACACGCTGAAGTACCGTCAGGAGTCATGCCTCTGAATGAATTCTTCTTCTGACGAAGGACGTTCAACCTTTCGATGTCAAGGTCAGAGATAATCATCGTGTCGTGGAGTTGGAACCTCTCGTTTTCGGCAAGAACACGTCCGTTCTCGCAGATGATCGAGGAACCTCCATAAACCGTGTCCATTGAGGATTCTCCATAACCAGCCGAGCAATAGATGTAGCCCGATACTGTACGCCCTGATTGGTTGGAAATGAGTTCCTTGCGTTGTTGATGCTTGGTCATTACCTCATTTGATGCTGAGATGTTCACAATAACCTGAGCTCCAGAAGGGGCGAGGAATGAGGATGGTGGAATAGGAGTCCAGAAGTCCTCACAGATTTCAATGCCGAATGTCGCGTTTCCAACAGTGAACAGGAGGTTAGGGGAGATGTTGCACCTATGCCCACAATATTTGATGATTGAGTCGAACCCATCCCTGTAATAGTCTTTGCCATCGTCAACGAAACGTCCGGTGGACGAGTTGTCAGGGCCAAGAAAGTCTGATCCAGAAGCGAACCATCGTCCTTCATCGAACTCCGCATAGGTTGGAAGGTAGATTTTCGGCACGATGCCCTTGAGTCCACCGTTTCTGACAACAATTGCGCAGTTGTAAAGCCGTCCTCTGAATCTCACTGGAGCACCTACAACGACGGTGATGTGCTTACCTCTTGTAAAATTCATGATCTGAGCAACAGCTTCCTCAGATTTGGTCAAAAGGAGATTCTGGCCGAAAAGGTCAAGGCATGTGTAGCCTGTTATGGAAAGCTCTGGGAACACAACGAGTGATGCTCCCTCTTCCTCAGCCTTTCCGGTCAATTTGCAGATTGATTCGGTGTTATATTCAACATCCGCTACTTTCACTCTTGGCACGGCAGCGGCAACTCTGAAAAGTCCTAAATCCATATTATCAATATTGTCGTTTGAAGTTTTAGTCGCTTCGATAGGCTCAGCGACCGACACTCAGTGGTCGCTGAACTTGTCGAAGCGACCTGTGAATGTGCCCAAATTAAGCGTTTGCAGGGTCATTCCCTTTATCGAATTCCTCGCGCTCGCGTCTGCGTTTTTGATTGACACAGGTGGCTATTCCTCTGTAGAGAAAATAAACCCCTATCAACAGGATGCAGACGATTTTCCATGAAATCGGCACACCTTTAATCAAAAGAGCAGAACCGAACCCTATGATGAACACTGCGAAGACAAAATAGAGTATGTAAGCGTACGTCATTGTCTATGAATATTATAGTGATTCTATCATTCTAGTGAACAGGGCGCACATCCTGTCCGCAGCCGCGTCTGCGGCCTTCACGACATCGTCACCATCATTAACATAGTCAGGAGCGTAGTCATCGTGTGCCTCATTTGTGATCACAGACACTCCGAACACAGGAATGTTCGAGTGCCTTGCAACAATCACTTCCGGAATAGTTGACATTCCAGTGGCATCTCCACCGATGGTGCGGATGTACTTGTACTCGGCAGGTGTCTCGTAAGTTGGACCGGTGCCTCCGAAATAGACCCCTTTGTGTAATTTGATTCCTATTTCTGCGGCAATTTCCTCAGCCATAGAAATCAATCTGAGATCATAAGGCCTGGTCATGTCTGGAAATCTTGGCCCGAAATCATCTAAGTTCGGTCCTATCAGTGGGTTAGGCAACTGATTGATGTGATCTTTTATGATCATCAAGTCTCCTACTTTGAAGTTGTAGTTGACACCACCGGCAGCATTGGACACGAACAAGTACTTGATTCCGATGACTTTCATCACTCTGATAGGCAGTGTCACCAATTCCATCGGGTAGCCTTCATAGTAGTGGATGCGTCCTTGCATTGCGATGACTGTCTTCCCTCCAAGTTTGCCCACGATGAAATTGCCTTTATGGCCTATTGCTGTGGAAACCGGAAATCCTGGGATTGTTTTATAAGGTATTGTCAGCGGAGTGCTTATGCTGTCCGCAAGTTTTCCAAGGCCGCTGCCTAGCACGATGCCGACCTCTGGCTTGAGGTCTCCAAGTTGTTGCCTGACATAATCAGCGGCTTCATAGATTCTTTCTGCTCTTGGATCCATGATATTCATAAATTATTGCACGTTAGGATTTTCCGCACGCGCCATGATTATTTATTTTAAGGTTTATAGTCGATTTCGTTCAAGACAGTTTTGGCACCCTTGAGAATCATCTTATCTCCGAACACTTTGCGGTCGCGCATCACGAACTTTCCTCCTGCGATCAAGGACGAGATGCAATCACTGTGAGCGGAGTAGATGAAGTTAGCGAGGAAGGGGCCGGGTGAGAGGAAGAATGTGTCGTTTGTGTCAACGATTTGGATGTCAGCCTCATAGCCTTCTGCAATCTTGCCGGTTTTGAGGCCGAATGCTTTGGCCCCGTTGACTGTCGCCATGTCCAAAAGCGTCTGGAGTGGAAGGGCCGAAGGGTCTTTTCTCCATGCCTTTTGAAATAGAGCCGTTGTTTTCATCGTCTCCAGCATGTCCAGATTGTTGGACGAAGCGCAACCGTCAGTTCCAAGACATACATTGGCACCGGCATCAGTGAGTTCCTTCCATTTGAACTTATAGCCGGATGACAGCTTAGTGTTGGAATTGATGTTGTGTACGCAGTTAACATGGTGTTTTCCCAACAGTTCTATGTCATGTTCAGAAAGCCAAAGTGTGTGCGCAGCGATGAGATCTGGTCCGAGGACCCCGATGGCATCAAGATATTCGACAGGGGAGAGCCCACCATGAGCGGCCTTGCAGTCAAGATCTTCACGCTCTGACTCAGCAAGATGGATGTGGATCTTGAGGTTGTGTTTGCGAGCATATTCAGTAGCCCAAATGATCAGGTCCTCGCTTACTGAATAAATGGAGTGGATTCCGATAGTGAAAATCGAGCGGGAGTTCCATCCCGGCACAGTTTCGTGCATCTCAATGCATTGCTCTTTTTCCCTCTCGGCTTCCTTCGGATCGTTATGGTTGAGAAACAAGTAAGAGACAGCGGCCCGGATGTCCATCTCAGAAGCTGCAATTCTTGCCGTAGGTGAGAACCAGTAATGGTCGTTGAATGTGGTAGTTCCGGTCTTTATCATCTCTAGAGAGGCAACCTTTGTCCCCCAATAGATGAATGGAGCGTCCAGCTTTGATTCAATCGCCCAAATGTGCTTTAGCCAATCTTGAAGCACCATGTCCTCACCAACTCCACGCATCAGAGACATGGCTGCATGCGTGTGCATGTTGATGAACCCTGGGACAGCTACCTTACCTGTGCAGTCAACAGTCTCTACGCCAGAGGCTGCTTCCCGGTACTCGTCAGAATGGGGGGCAATTCTTTCAATCAGCCCGTCAGCGATGGAGATGTCCACCTGCCTCCCATCGGAAGTGATATTTCTAAGCAGAATCTTGTCCATAATTGAATATGTCTAAGAAACTTTTAAATTCATTAATGATTTTGTCTAAATTTTTCAAATATAGTAAAAAATGGTTATATAATGATAAAAAAACGGTGGGAATAGAACTCCCACCGTAATAGAAATGTATTTCGAGGAATATTATTCCGCGTAACTTGACTTTACGAAATCTGATTCAAGAAGGTAATCAGCGCACATTTTCATGCTTTCTTTCCAATCACCATTGGTAAATGCCTCAATTTCAACTACAAAATCCTTCATACCAGCAATAGCGGCATTCTTGAATATTGCATCGAAGCCGACCATACCGCTTTCGCCAAGCTCTCTGTGGTCTTTGATGTGAAGAAGAGTGAAGCGATTAGGATATTTTCTGAAAAGTTCAACTGGATATGCCTTACCCATCACAGCCCAGTAAACGTCCATCTCGAAGAAGACTTTATCGGGATCAGTGTTTTCAAGCATATATTCATAGATGACAGCATCGTCTATCTTTTTGAACTCGTGGGAGTGGTTGTGGTAGCCGAAAAGCATTCCGTTCTCCTTGCATCTGGCTCCGATGGCGTTGAAGTAGTCGCAATAGGTCTTGAGGCCTTCGAGGGTTTCTGGAACCTTGAAACTTGGGCAGACAATGTACTTGCATCCGGCTGCCTTATGAGCAGCTATGGCCTGATCCCACCACTTCATCGATTCTGTGAAATCGCCTGATGCAAGTTCTTCATCACTAAGGTTATGCCCAATGTGAGTGGAAAGGGATTTTAGCCCTGCTGCCTCAAGATCGGCCTTGTACTGCTCAGGCTCGACCCCATAGAGCTTTCCGTCAGAATAGCACGCTGCTTCTACTGAGGTATAGCCCATTTCTGCCAGGGCCTTAAAAGCCTCCTCATGGTTTTGTGCGTACTTTTCCGGGTTGCCGATTACGTCTCTGATGCTGTAGAGCTGAACACTGATGTCCTTCTTGACAGGACTCTCGGCCTTCTTCTGTGAGCAAGACGCTGAACTAAGAAGAAGGGCCGAGGCCATAAGAATAATGATTGACTTTCTCATTAGTCAAGAACCTTGACACGGATGTTGCGATACCAAACATCGTCTCCATGATCCTGAAGTCCGATGTAGCCTTTATGATTCTCGCCACCGCAGTTGTTCAGAAGTTCGAAAGCAAGAGGCCATTTCTCTTGTGAGAACTTGGAAGCCTGAAGCATGTCTGTCCATTGCTGTGTCCAGAGATGGTACTCAACCACATTTGCGTCATTCTGGCCATGAACCACAGTGCCTTTATAGACCATGATCTTAGCCTTGTTCCACTCACCGAACGGATTCTGATTCTGTGGTTTGGCTGGAATCATGTCGTAGAGGGATGCACTCATGCGGTTGCCATCGACGCCAAGTTGTGCATCAGGATGGTTGGCATTGTCGAGTACTTGATACTCTGGAGCAGAGATGTAGAGAGGCTCGAAGCGCTCTGTGCCGTCCTCTTTCTTGGTCGTGACTTCCTGACCGAGGTAGAAGATTCCGGAGTTGCCACCCTTGGAGATCTTCCATTCGAGTTCAAGCTGGAAATTCTGGAACTTGTAGGCGAAGATGACATCGCCACCTTCTCCGGTCTGTCCCTCACCGGTTCCAGTTCCGGAGAATTTGAGGCAACCGTCCTCAATTGTCCAGCGAGAAGGAAGAGCATCTTTTCCATAGCCTCTCCAACCATTAGTGGATGTGCCGTCAAAGATGACATAGTAGCCGTCAGCATCCTGAGGGAATTGTGACAGATCTACCTGATCTTTTTCTACCACCGTGTACTCAGGAACTGTAGATTCCTCAGCTTTTGTCTCTGCGGCCTTTTTGTTCCCGTTTTTGCAGGAAACCATAGAGAAAACCATCACCGCGCATGCGGCAAACATTAAAGTCTTTTTCATGATTCTATTGAATTATTAGTTAATATTATTCTGGCATTTCAGGAAGTTCGTAGCCTTCACGGTACTGACGTTTGATCAGGCTAGCAGCGAACTGACGAGCGTTCATCGGGTCAGTGTATTTGTTCTCGAATGTAGGGTGCCCGTCATGGATTGAGAATCCGTCCTTTTCGAGAATCTTGATGGTGGCGTCCGCAGGAATGTTTGTGAACTCCATCTTCTGGCCATCCCATTCAAGAACTTGATTCAGAGCCTGAAGTCTTACTGCTGCCACTCCTAGGTCAACCATCTCAACGAATGGACCGGCCTCACTGAAGTCTGATGCAGAAGGGATTCTAGAATCTGGATCCTCTTTGCATGCACGAATCCAGTCTTGCTGGTGTGACACGGTGATTTCGCGTAGAACGTGAGGCACTTCTGGCTTTCTACCGGAGACGAGAATCGGATCCTTTCCGTAGGTTCCGGCAATCATGATGTCCTTTGTTCCGTAGAAGATGCTGCAGCCACCGCTGACGTTGAGATCGAATCCGGCAGGAAGTCCCTCAGGTCTTTCAGGCCTGAATCCTCCATCGTACCAACGTATGTCAACTTCCGGCATAGCGAGTTTCGCCATGTTCTCTCTCGCAGGGAAAGTCAGGTGAATCATCTCTGCGCTAGGGCAACTGTCTGTCAGAACGTTAGTTGAGCTAGCTTCTACTCTAGTTGGATAGCCGAGTTTCAGTCCTTTGAATGGAACGTGCATGATGTGGCATGCCATGTCACCCATAGCTCCTGTTCCGAAATCCCACCAGCCGCGGAAGTTCCAAGGTGTGTAGATTGAGTTGTAAGGACGCATTGGAGCCGGTCCGATGAACGCATCCCAATTGAGAGTTGAAGGAATCGGTTCCGCATTTGTAGGTCTCTCAAGCCCCTGAGGCCAAATTGGACGGTCTGTGAAACAGTCAACTCTCCTAACTTCTCCAATCTCTCCGTTCCATAGCCATTCGATAGCTTTCCTAGTGCCTGCGTTGGATGCGCCTTGGTTTCCCATCTGTGTCGCAACACGGTACTTGGCGGCAAGTTTTGTCAGAAGCCTGGCTTCATACACGGTAAGAGTCAAAGGTTTCTCGACATAGACATGCTTTCCTGCAGCCATGGCTTGGGCAGCTATGATTGCGTGCGTGTGGTCAGCTGTTGCAATCATCACAGCGTCAGCCTTGTCAAGCATCTCATCGAACATTACACGGTAGTCGTTGTACTTTTTGGCTTGAGGGTACTTTTTGAACACATGGTCAGCGTACTTCCAGTCCACGTCACAGAGTCCGATGATGTTTTCAGTCTCCATTTCAGCGAGATCTGCGGCTCCACGCCCTCCGATGCCGACACCGAGGATGTTCAGCTTGTCGTTGGCCGCAACCTTTTTCTTCTCTTTCTTAGGAGTCTTTTCTCCAGCGATGATGATGTTCGGGGCCACAGCGATTCCAGCGGCCACAGCAGTTCCAGTTTTCAAGAAGGAACGTCTTGACATTTCTTTGCTCATTTTCAGTGTTGTGTTTTATGTGTTGAACTTTCAATTTTAGTATTGAATCCCCTAATTTACACATTTTGAGAAATAAAAACAAAAAAATCCTCCCTTGTGGGGGAGGAAAAATAGTCAATGGACTCTAAAGTGTCTTACGAAATCTACAATTCTTCGAACTTTACATCGCTGAATTGGTTATCGTTAGCCTCATTTCTATTGTCCTGTCTCGGCTCGTAGTTGTGTTCCGGCACATCTGGCAGAAGATTCTTTTTCATGTAGTCCAACACTTCCGTAAGGCCTTCCTGGAATTTTTCGAAATCCTCTTTATAAAGGAAGATCTTGTGTTTGTCAAAGGAAAAACTACCGTCCTGCTCCTGTCTGCGCTTGCTTTCAGTGATCGTTAGGTAGTAGTCGTTGTTACCCTTTGTGCTCTTGACATCAAAGAAATAAGTCCTCTTGCCGGCTCTTACAGGCTTGGAGTAAACGTCCTCTGTGTTGCGGTCAGCGTAATTCGGCCGCTCGTAATCATCTTTGTACATCTTGCGCTGAATGTTTTGTTATCCGCACAAATTTAAGAAAAATCTGAAATTGTGTGTTATCTTTGCATAAAAATTTGATTGGAATTATGCTCAACAGACGAATCTTGCGAATCAAGGCTTTCAAGGTACTCTACAGTTATGCGGAGAATCCGTCCATGACACTCCCAGAGACAGAGGCCCTTCTGGAAGCTTCTTGTGAAGCCACTAGATCACTGTATCTCTTTATGCTAGACATTATTCCGTACCTTACAGCCGAGGCACGGACTAGAATAGAAAATGCGAAGAAGAAAATCAACCCTACCGAAGAAGAGCGGAATCCGAACCTAAAGTTCGTCAAAAACTCGCTTTCTCCATTGCTTGAACAGGATCCGGACTTTCAGAAGATCATCTCGCGCCGTAAACTATCTTGGGAACCTTACGATGCATTGATAAGAAGCGTGTATGATTCTATCTGCTCCAAAGACTATTTTAAGGAGTACATGGCCTCTTCCGACAGTTCTGTGGCAGAAGACGCAAAATTGTTCATTAGAATATTCGAAGAAGAGTTCATTGACAATGAAGAATTAGACAAAATTCTGGAAGATCTTTCTATTCTTTGGTGTGACGATCTAGCATATTCATTGACAGTTTGTTGTGATACCCTTAAATCCCTTGCCCGTGGGTACCGTTGGGCACTTCCTCCACTTTACAGAAGTGACATGAGCCAAGGGCAGGGCAAAGAGGTCGAAAGTGATAAGGCTTTCGTTTACAAGCTTCTCCGCATGGCTTACACTTGCTACGGCAAGTATGCCCCTATGGTGGCAGAAAACACTTCGCAATGGGAAAAGGACCGTCTGTTTACCACTGACACAGTACTGATTGTGATGGGACTTGCAGAGGCGAAAGCTTTCCCTTCCATGCCTGTCAGAGTCACGATCAATGAATATGTCGAAATCTCCAAGTACTACAGTACCCCTAAGAGCCGCTCGTTTGTGAATGGCTTGTTGGACCGTCTTATAAAAAAGCAGATTGAGACAGGAGATATAGTGAAGATCGAAAAAATTGCTTAATTTTGTAAATATCTAATTTTATTTGAAATGAATATTCTTACTTTTATGACTTTGCAGGCTGCTCCTGCCGGAGCCGGTCAGCCACAGGCTGGAGGCGGAGGAATGTTTTGGATTATGATTATTGCCATGTTCTTGATAATGTGGCTGTTCATGATTCGTCCTCAGAGAAAGCAACAGAAAGAGCTGGAGAAGTTCCGCAACGGTCTCAAAAGAGGTGACAAAGTTGTCACAGCCGGTGGAATCTATGGAACTGTTGATGAGATCAAGGACAGGACAGTTCTCATTAAGGTTGACGGTGATGTCAAACTTAGAGTTGACAAGAACTCTCTTGTAAGAGATTTCACTCAGGACGCTCCTCAGCAGTAAAGGATTTTTAGTCCAAGAGGATGTGGAAGGAACGGCTTCATAAATTGCTGGGAAGACTGCATCTTGACGGGAGAGACATTTCAGTTTTTCTGATGTCTCTCTTGCTTGCGTTCAGTATCTGGCTGATTCACAATCTTTCCCTGAATTATTCCGACACCTTGAGCATGCCGGTGGTTGCGCGTTGCGAAATCGAGGGACACTCCAATGTCTCCTCCAATTCCAGCATGATTGCCGCCAGATGTCGGACTTCGGGCTTCTCTTTGCTTAGGATTCGTCATCAGGCAAAAAGGAAAGCTCTGAATGTTCGTTTTGACAGCAAGGATCTCCATCATAAGGATGGTGAGATCTTTTACATAACAGCCGCTGAACTAAGCAATTACGTCACTGAGATTTTCGGAGACGGTGTGCGTCTTGAGTCATTCCTTTCGGAGACTGTCCAGTTCAGGTTCCCTTTTGAGAACAACAAAAAGGTGCCTGTTCAGGCTGTTCAGGTTGTGAGTTTCAAACCTCAGTACATGGCTATGGGACAGATCAGGCTCCAGCCAGACTCTGTCACGATTTATGGGGAACCGTTCCATCTGGAGCACATTGACAGGGTTTTCACCCGTACCATTGATCTCCATAACCTGAAGTCCAGTGCCCATGGAGTGATTAGACTGGAACCGGTTCATGGTGTAAGGATGTCTACAACGGAGGTGAACTACTCTTTGGACGTGACCCGTTATGTTGAGATTCGTTCCGAGGTTTCGGTAGGAGTTAGGAATGTACCTGCTGGCAAGAAGCTTTCTGTCTATCCTTCCACGGCCTCAGTTGTGTTTAAATGTGCTTTCCCATTGTCTCAGGATCCTACGGAAGGTGTTCAATTCTACATTGACTACGCTGATTTCAAAAGTTCGATAGGCGGTAAGTGCATTGCCCATGCCTCTCGCGTCCCGGAAGGGGTGATAGAATGCACGGTCACTCCTGAAGTCTTTGACTGTGTGGAGGAGGGAAGACAATGAGAACGGTCGCAATCACAGGCGGAATAGGAAGTGGCAAATCTGAAGTTTGCTCAATCCTTTCCAAGCGTGGGATTCCAGTCTATGATTCGGATTCTGCTGCCAAAAAGCTTTATGACGAGGACGTCTCTCTTCTTGATTCTATCGAGTCCGCTTTCAAGGTTAAGTTGAAGCTCTCGGATGGGAGCCTTGACCGGAGCAAACTTGCTTCGATAGTGTTTTCCTCTCCGGAAAGGCTAAAGACTTTGGAAAGCATAATTCACCCTGCCGTTCTGAATGATTTCAGAAACTGGAACACCAATCAAGATGCCCTTTTTGAGGATTGGGATGCCTCTGATGTATTCTATGGTCAACGCCCGTTTTGTGTCTTTGAGTCAGCTATTATCTTAGGCAAGCCTGAATTTTTGTCCCTTGTCTCTAAGGTTGTGATGGTGGATGCCCCTCTGGAACAGAGAGTTGAGAGGGCTAGTGTCCGGGACAACGTTCCGCAGGATAAAATCCTCAAAAGAATCGCTGTGCAGAGTTTTGACCTTACCAAAGTCGATGCAGTCATCCACAATGATGGAGCAATAGGCTTGTTGGGGCAGGAGACCGAAACGGTGTTCCGTAATCTTGAATTTTGATTATTAAAAATTAATTGCTATATTTCTGAATATGAAAACAGATCTTTCAAAAATTCTCTCAATTTCAGGCCAGCATGGCCTGTTTGAGTATGTCGCTCAGGCGCGTAATGGTGTCATCATCGAGTCTCTTTCTGACAAGAAGAGGACTTTGGCTGATGCAAAAAGCAGAATAACAACTTTGGCAGACATTTCTATCTATACCACTGACGGAGAGATTAAGCTTCAGGAGGTCTTTCTGAAGATGCATGAGGTTCTCGCAGATACCAACGCTCCGTCACCTAAAGCCGATCCTGAGGAGCTTAAGGCTTTGTTTACCAAGGCAATTCCTGACTATGACGCAGATCGGTTCTACGTGTCTCACATGAGGAAGGTCGTTGACTGGTACAGTGACATAAAGAATTATGCCTCTTTTGATTTCGTGAATAATGATGAGGAGTCTGGCGTGGCAGAGGAATCTGACGAACAGGCAAAGAACGAGGATAAGGCTAACGAATAGTGAAATCTCTACAGGTCATAACATTAGGTTGTTCCAAGAACACAGTTGACACAGAACATCTTTTGTCACAGGTAAAAGACTCTTGGCGTATTGTGCCAGAAGGGGAAATCTGCCCGGTCGATGTTTTGGTGATCAATACTTGTGGTTTCATCGGAGACGCTAAGGAAGAATCCATTCAGACCATTCTTAACGCAGCGGAACGCAAAAAATCAGGTGAGGTTGGTAAAATTCTGGTTTTTGGATGCCTTTCCCAAAGATATTTGTCTCAAATGCCTGAACTGATTCCGGAAGTTGATTTCTGGTTCGGGGCGAGGGATTTGGATCCAATTGTCAAAGCCCTTGGTTGTGTTCCTGTTAAGGTCCCGGCAAGACTTCGTACTGATCATAGGGCTTATGCTTATCTTAAGATTTCCGAGGGGTGTGACCGACGTTGCTCCTATTGCGCCATTCCATTCATAAGAGGGGCTCACAAGTCGGTCCCGATTGAAACTTTGGTGTCTGAAGCCTCTGCGCTAGCCAAGGACGGGGTCAAGGAATTGATTCTGATAGCCCAAGACACAACTTACTACGGTCTTGACCTTTATAAGCATCGTGCTTTGGCAGAACTGCTCCGCAGGCTTTCTGAGGTAGAAGGGATAGAATGGATTAGGATTCATTATTCCTATCCTGCTGACTTCCCTGAGGATGTTCTTGAAGAGATGCGTGTTAATCCTAAGGTTTGCAAGTATTTGGACATCCCGCTCCAGCACATTTCTGACAAGGTGCTTGACAAGATGCACCGGAATGTGGATGGAGAATGGACAAGGACGCTTATTAAGAAACTTCGCGCTCAGGTTCCGGGAGTCGTATTAAGGACAACTATGATTGTCGGCCATCCCGGAGAAGGGAAGAAAGAATTTGAGGAACTTTTGGGCTTTGTTCGAGAGGCGAAATTCGAGCGTTTGGGAGCCTTCAAATATTCCGAAGAAGAAGGAACTTACGGTGCTTTGAACTACAGAGACTCCGTTGCCAAGAAGGAAAAAGAACGAAGGCTTGCGGAATTAATGCAGGTTCAGAGTGGTATCTCTTTAGCATTCAACGAATCAAGGGTTGGGAACGTCGAGCGTGTACTTGTTGATGATTATGCTGACGGAGTTCTGATTTGTCGAAGTCAATTCGAGAGTCCGGAAGTCGATGGGGAAATTGTTGTTAAGTATAATGGACAAGATTTCGATGGAATCCCTGCCGAAGATTTGTGTGGCAGGTTCATTGATGTGAAGATCACCGGTGCGGATGAGTATGATCTGATTGCTGTGCCGGTCTAATATTCAAAGATTATGAAAAAAGCTTCATTGATGATGTTTGCCTTGGCTCTTCTGGCGATGGGCTCTTGTGCACCTCAGGCATTTGTAGTGAGCCCTGAGATGCGCGGGCCTTCCAAGTCTGGATTGAGCCTTGCTGGACGTACCATGGCCGTTGTCTATCTTACGGACGGGAACCCACGCAATGACTCCTTTAATGCATCTGCGTCAGCTGGTTTCGCTACTCGTCTGGAAGAGGATTATTTTGGTGGGGAGCGTGAGATTGAGTTATTTACGGCCCGCTCAGACAACGGGGCTGACTATTCGTCCAAAGACTCATTGGTTAATCTTGTGATGGAGACAGGCAAGGATGTTGTCTTTGTGATAGATGTTCCTGAATTGGGCATTCCTACCGTCAATGCCCCGGTCAAACTTACGGGAAAGGCCGTGACCTCGGACTCTTCTTATGTCTCAGTTGCTTCTGTGCCATTTAACACAAGAATCTATGTCTATGATTCTATGAACAAGGAGGACCGGGTGTACGGTTTTGCAGGTGGACACAGATTTAAGGTTGAGGTATATGGCGATGGGACGAAGTCTGAGAGCAACATTCTCAATGAAGTGTGGAACAATATGGCTTCCGGAGCGGAAAACGCTGGTTATGTGGCGGCAGCATCTTTCTTGCCGACATGGAAGCAAGACACTTTTTACGTTATCTACTATGACGGCTCCGAACAAGAATGGGACAAAGGTGCCGAGTATGCATATTCTTACAAATGGAAAGAAGCCATTGAGCAGTGGACCAAGCTTTTGAAAAGCCGTAATGACGAGAAAAAAGCTTGTGCAGCCTACAACATAGCGCTAGGGTGCTTCATGTGTGGCCAGCCCGCTTTGGCCGTGGAATGGCTGGACCGCTCGGACAGTTACACCCCTGTGAGCCTGTCCATAACATTAAGACAGAAAATTAACCAATATACGGGACAATAAGATGAATGAATATGATGTCATAATTGTCGGAGGTGGCATAACTGGTGCTGGAACGGCAAGGGACTGTGCTTTAAGAGGTTTACGTGTGCTCCTTATTGAGCGCTTCGACATAGCTACCGGGGCGACGGGTAGAAATCACGGATTGCTCCACAGTGGTGCTCGCTATGCTGTGACTGATCAGGAATCTGCCACAGAGTGCATAAAAGAGAACATGATCCTGAAAAAGATCGCCCGGCATTGCGTGGATGACACATCAGGACTGTTCATCACTCTGCCAGAGGATGATTTGGCCTATCAGGACACTTTCGTAAAGGCTTGCCTGTCGGCTGGAATTAAAGCGGAAGTAATTGATCCTGATGTCGCAAAAAGAATGGAGCCATCGGTGAATCCGACATTGATTGGAGCCGTTAAGGTTCCAGATGGGTCAGTTGACCCGTTTCGCCTTTGCGCTTCCAATGTGTTTGACGCGAAAATTCATGGAGCGAAGGTCCTTGTTTATTCAGAAGTCATTGAAATAATTAAGGAGCAGGACACTGTAAAAGGAGTGAAAGTCCTTGACCATCACACCGGAATCGTTACTGACTACTATGCTCCTGTTACTGTCAATGCAGGTGGAATCTGGGGACATCACATAGCCCAGATGGCTGGAGCCAACATTAGCATGTTCCCGGCAAAAGGGGCATTGCTGATTTTCGCCCACAGAGTCAACAGTGTTGTGATCAATCGTTGCCGCAAGCCTGCCAACGCGGATATTCTGGTTCCCGGTGACACGGTTTGTGTCATTGGAACTACTTCTACAAAAGTCCCTTACGAAGAATGTGACCATCTTCGTGTCACTCCTGACGAAGTCGATCTTCTGCTGACAGAAGGAGCTAAGTTGGCTCCATGCTTGGCCCAAACGCGTGTGCTTAGGGCTTATGCCGGGGTTCGTCCATTGGTGTCTGCTGAAAATGATCCAAGTGGGCGTAACATCAGCCGAGGAATAGTTTGCCTTGACCATGAGAGTCGTGACGGAATCAAAGGTTTCGTCAGCATTACAGGAGGTAAGCTTATGACATATAGGTTAATGGGCGAAATGGCTGCTGATGTTGTCTGCAAAAAACTTGGTGTGGATGCACGCTGCACAACTGCCGTTACTCCTCTCCCTGGGTCTGAGCCTGGAGGTATTGAGGAAATTTCAAAGAAGATTTGGGAAGTCCCTACAATGGTTCAGAAAGCATCGGTGGGACGTATCGGTACACAGGCCGCCAAATTGGATTTCGATGATGATGTAAAAGGAAGCCTTGTCTGCGAGTGTGAAGAAGTCTCTGTCTCAGAGGTTGATTCAGCCATTGAGAATTTAGATGTCAACAATTTGGTGGATCTAAGACGCCGTACACGTTTCGGAATGGGAACGTGCCAAGGAGAGCTTTGTGCATGCAGGGCTGCCGGGCGTTTGGCTAAGGCGCGGAAGTGCACTTCCAAGGCGCGAGCCGACTTGAAAGATTTTATGAACGAGAGGTGGAAAGGAATGTATCCAATAGCATGGGGCGAGACGCTCCGCGAAAGTGCTTACACTCAATGGGTATATTCAGAAGTTATGGGGCTTGGTGAGGAAATATAGGAGGAAGAGGTAATGAGATTTGATGTTATAATTGTAGGTGGTGGCCTTTCTTCGTTGGCCTGTGGGATCAAATTGCAGAAAGGTGGTAAGAAATGCTTGATTGTTTCCGCTGGGCAGAATGCCCTCCATTTTTCTTCCGGAGCTTTAGGATTGCTTGGGAAACTTTCTGACGGAACGGAGGTGGCTGAACCTCTTTCAGCGGTAGAGAAGCTACCTTCCGAACATCCATATTCAAAGATAGGGGAGCGGAGGCTTTCTGAATATGTAGCCTCGACTCCGGGATTTTTCTCTGACTGTGGGGTGGCTCTGCATCCCGTTGCTTCGGTCGCTGAGCCTGCCAAAGCGACCGAAGCGGTCGAAACACCTGTCACTTCGACAGGCTCAGTGACTGGTTCTGTCCTCAACGGCTACCGCATCACCGCCCTAGGCACATTAAAGCCAGCATGGCTTGCCATGGATGAAGTGACTTTGCTTGCATCTAAAGATGAGAAGATAGGGCATAAAGCCTTGATAGTTAACTTTGCAGGCTTTCTGGATTTCAACACTCGCTTTATCGCGGATGGTTTTGAGAAGCGAGGCACTGAATGCCGGATCGAATCCGTTAAACTAGACGAGGTCGAGCATCTTCGCAAAAACCCAGCTGAAATGAGATCAGTGAACATCGCGCGTGTGATGAATCACGAAGCCAATTGGAAACAGTTTGCCCATAAGGTTCAGGAATTGCATGATGGTGAGGACGTTGTCGTCCTGCCTGAGGTGTTTGGCTTTGAAGAACCTGTCATCATGCAGTGGATTAAGGAAATGATTCCTGCAAAGGTCTTGTTTGTCGGGACCACTCCTCCTTCCGTTCCGGGAATCCGTACACAACGCCTTTTGAAGAAAGCGTTCGAGGCTTCCGGTGGCACATTCCTGATGGGTGACGAGGCTCTAGATGCGGTGTTTGACGGAGAACGTGTAGCTAGCGTGCGCACTGCCAATCTCGGTGAACTTCGCCTTGAGGCTGACACATTCATCCTTGCTAGTGGCAATCTCTTTGGTAAAGGTCTTGTAGCTTCTCCTAATGAAATAAATGAACCAGTCTTCGATCTTGACGTTGATTATCCAGCTGAAAGGAAGGATTGGTATAATGAGAATTTCTTTGCTCGTCAGAACTACACCGGTTTTGGAGTGAAGACTGATGAGAACTTCCAACCGTTACGTGATGGTAAGGTAGTTCCGAACCTCTATGTAATAGGTTCCGAAGTCGGAGGCTGCAATCCTCTTGCGGAAGGCAGCGGAGGTGGAGTTGCGATCATGACTGCGTTTAGTGCAGCGGACAGAATTTTGGGTAAGTAAATCGTTTGTGTTCATTTGACATTGAAAGAGATATGCAAGAAAAAAACATAAGTTTCAATAATTTCGAACAGTGCATCAAATGTACGATCTGTACCGCATACTGTCCGGTTGTGGCTGTCAATCCGTTGTATCCTGGTCCAAAGCAGGCTGGCCCAGACGGAGAGCGACTTCGTCTCAAGAACAAGTACTTTTTTGATGAGAACTTGAAGTATTGCATGAACTGCAAACGTTGCGAGGTGGCATGCCCGTCAGGTGTAAAGATCGCAGATCTTATCCATTCTGCACGCAGACGTTTCAGTTCCAGTACCCCAGGACTTCGCGACCGTCTTTTGGCTAGTACTGATTTCATGGGCAAGATGGCTAGACCATTCGCTCCAGTAGTGAACTTTATGGTGGCTTCCAAGCCAGTCAAAGCTGTGATGGACACCACGCTCCACATAGACAGCCACAGGACTTTCCCGAAATACCAAGCCCAGGGTTTTGAGTCCTGGTTCAGGAAAGAGGCTCAGGAGGCCCAGAAAGCATATTCAAAGCAAGTCGCTTTCTTTCACGGCTGTTCGACGGAGTTCCAGCAGCCGGAAGTCGGCAAGGCTTTCGTGACAGTGATGAATGCTGTTGGTTATGGTGTTCAGCTCATGGACGAGAAGTGCTGCGGTGTGGCGATGATCTCCAACGGAATGTGGAACGGTGCTACTAAGCACGCCAAACATAATGTCGCTGTCTTTGAAAAAGCCGTGACAGCCGGACTTCCGATTGTGGCAACATCCTCTACATGTGTCTTCACGATGAGGGATGAATATCCTGACGTACTTTCTGTTGACAATTCTTCTGTCCGTGACAGCATAACCCTGGTGGAGAAGTTTCTATTCGAACTCTTGGATGCCGGTAAGGTTAAGTTGGTCTTTAAGGAGGATTATCGCGCGAGGATAGCCTATCATATTCCTTGTCACGTGGAGAAACTCGGATGGAGCATATTCACAAAGGCTCTGATGAATATGATTCCGGGAGTGACGTTCACTGTCCTGGACAGCGGCTGCTGCGGCATCGCTGGCACTTATGGCTTCAAGAAGGAGAATTACAAGTACTCGCAAGAGATCGGGCGTCCGGTCTTCGATCAGATCAAGGCTGTCGCTCCTGACTTCGTTTGTAGCGAGTGTGAGACTTGTAAGTGGCAGATCGAAATGTCCACGGAGTACAAGGTAAAGAATCCGATTCTGATTCTCTCGGAAGCACTTGACCTTGAGGCTACCGCCAAAGCTAATTCCCGTTAGAATGCTTATGGTGGAGTCTAAGTGCTTGATTTGCAATTTATAAAGCAATGTCCTTCAGTTGGTCTAGACTGAAGGACATTGCTTTAATCGCTTATTGTCAGATAGTTATGTTCCACTAAAAAGGCGGGACCGTAAGCCGGTTTCTGTTTTTGAATCTGCCATTTATCTTCGCAACCTACCCCCTGGCATCGGGCGGGCAGCCCTCATCTGCCAGTATATTTGGTCTTGCAGGCCCTGACATCGTACCCGTGCGGCGTCGCCGACGCGCGTCGTGAGCTCTTGCCTCACGTTTTCACCCTTGCCTGTGGCCAGGCGGTTGTTTTCTGTTACGGTGCCATAAGATTACTCCCATCTGAGCTTTCCTCAGTAGGGTGCCCTGCCCTGTCCGGACTTTCCTCACCCGGAGCCGAAGCTCCGCAGCGCGGCAGATCGTCCCACCTTTTTATCTTGCAAAAGTACGAAAAAAACTTCATAATCCGTCTTTTCGGTCGCTGAGCCTGTCGAAGCGACTACAATAGTAGAATCGGTACGCTTCGACAAGCTCAGCGACCGATAGAAGAGGCTCAGCGACCGCTTCCCCGTCCGATGAAAAGCATTTAATAAACAAAAATTTTCGGTAATGACATTTTTGACATAAATTTGTAGTCCAGTAAAGAGCAGAAAAGAATATGAGTACAAAGTATGTTTTCGTTACTGGCGGTGTCGCTTCGTCCCTTGGAAAGGGCATCATTGCCGCATCGTTGGCCAAACTTCTTCAGGCAAGAGGACTTAGGGTCACCATCCAGAAATTCGATCCCTACATCAACATCGATCCGGGCACGCTGAATCCTTACGAGCACGGAGAGTGCTACGTGACGGACGACGGTGCGGAGACCGACCTGGATCTCGGACACTACGAAAGGTTTCTGGGCGTGCACATGTCCAAGGCCAACAACGTGACGACCGGAAAGATCTACTGGACTGTCATCAACAAGGAGAGGGAAGGCGCCTATCTGGGCAAGACCGTACAGATTGTACCTCATATCACTGACGAGATCAAACGCAGGATGCTGCTCCTCGGCAAGACCGGCAAATACGATGTGATTGTCACAGAGGTTGGTGGTACTGTGGGAGATATGGAATCACAACCGTTTGTCGAGGCTATCCGTCAGCTCCAGTGGGAACTTCCTGACGAGGATCTCATCAGCATTCACCTGACTTTGGTCCCTTACCTTCGCGCAGCCAAGGAACTCAAGACTAAGCCGACCCAGCACTCTGTCCAGATGCTCCAGCAGGCCGGTGTGCATCCGGACATCATAGTCTGCCGCACGGAGATGGAACTTACTCCGGAACTCAGGCGCAAGGTCGCTCTTTTCTGCAACGTCAAGCCGGGACACGTCATCCAGTCGATCGACGCTCCGTCAATCTATCAGGTCCCTTTGAATATGGAAGACGAGCATCTTGACGAGATGGTTCTGAATCATTTCGGAATATCCGCTCCGGAACCTGACTTTACGAACTTGAAATCATTCCTTGACAGGCTCTATAACCCTAAGCATCAGGTGGATATCGCCCTTGTCGGCAAGTATGTCGAACTTCAGGACGCCTACAAGTCCATCCTTGAGTCGTTCGTCCACGCAGGGGCGGCCAATGAGTGCAAGGTGAATGTCCACACGGTTCAGAGCGAGCATCTTGACAGCTCCAACCTCGAGGAAAAGATCGGGAGTATGGACGGAATCCTCGTCGCTCCCGGATTCGGCGAGAGGGGACTGGAAGGCAAGATTCTTGCAATAAAATACGCCCGCGAGCACAATGTGCCGTTCTTCGGAATATGTCTGGGAATGCAGATGTGTGTGGTAGAGTTCGCCAGAGATGTGCTTGGAATCAAGGACGCTATCTCAGCGGAGGTCAACCCGAACGCCGCCAATCCGGTCATTGACCTGATGGAGGAACAGAAGAGCACCACGATCAAGGGCGGGACAATGAGGCTTGGGGCGTACGACTGCAAACTGGATAAGAACTCGCTGGCCTACAGGATTTATGGCAGCGAGATGATCTCGGAGAGACACCGTCACCGCTACGAGTTCAACAACGCCTACCTTGAAAGGATGGAGGCTGCCGGGCTCAAAGCAACTGGAAAGAATCCGGACACCGGTCTGGTGGAGATTGTCGAGATCCCGACGCATCCGTTCTTCATCGGAGTGCAGTTCCATCCAGAACTTAAGAGCACACCTGAGAAGCCTCAGCCGATCTTCGTGAAGTTCGTAGAGGCAGCGATGGAGAACAGAGAAAAGAAGAAGTAATATGTCTGCGGAGGCTGACTCCGTGGCCTTAATGATTAAATAATGAAGAGATTCGTGAATATATTCATAGAAACCGCATTGGCTGCGCTTGCGCTGCTTTCCGCTTCGTGTGCAGATGCCAAGGTGCGCCAGTACAAAGTTCAGGTTGTGAAGGAATATGTTCACGATGAGACTTCGTTCACTCAGGGGCTTTTCTTCCTGAACGGGGAGATGATTGAGACCACAGGGCAATATGGCGAATCGACTCTCCGTAAAGTTGATTTGGCAACTGGAAAAGCCTTGAAAAGATTTGATTTCGACAAGAAATATTTCCTGGAAGGCTCTGTTGAATTGAATGGCAACATATTCATCCTCACTTGGTTGAATAAGGTTGCCTTCGTCTATGACGCTAAGACTCTGGCCTACAAATCGACATGGAGTTACCCACACGAGGGGTGGGGGCTTACTACGGATGGGAAGAGTCTTATTGCTTCCGATGGCTCCGCCAGACTGTACTTTATGGATGAGAGGTTCAAACAGCAGAAGGTGCTGACTGTCAAGATGAACGGACGCCCGGTGCGGATGCTGAACGAATTGGAATGGATTGACGGGAAGATTTGGGCTAACGTCTATTTGACTGACATGATTGTGATAATCAATCCTTCTGACGGGACTGTTGAAGGGACAATAGATTGCACAGGACTTTTGCCTAAGTCTTTGCGTGATGCTAACACGGATGTGCTGAACGGAATTGCCTACAACCCTAAGGACGGCAAGATTTACCTTACCGGCAAGTGTTGGAAGCGGCTCTATGAGGTGCGTCTGGTGGAAAAGAAATAAGA
>CAKUSF010000005.1 GCA_934678915.1 uncultured Bacteroidales bacterium | reverse complement strand
AGGGACTGACTTTCCGAATTGGTCCGAAGTCGTTCTACCAGACTAATTCCGAACAGGCGTACAAGCTTTACTCAGTCACAAGGGATTTCGCTGAGCTGACCGGCAAAGAGGTTGTCTATGATCTCTACACCGGCACCGGCACAATTGCTCAGTTCGTCTCCGGCAAGGCAGCGAAGGTGATCGGCATTGAATATGTCCCTGAGGCTATCGAGGATGCCAAGGTGAACGCTGCAGGAAACGGTATTACGAATTGCGAGTTCTTTGCCGGTGACATGAAGGATGTCCTGAGCCGAGATTTCATCAAGAAGCATGGTCAGCCTGACGTTATCATTCTGGATCCGCCAAGAGCCGGCATTCACCCAGATGTAGCGAAGGTAATCCTTGAGGCCTCCCCTGCCCGAATGGTCTATGTCAGCTGCAATCCGGCCTCCCAGGCCCGTGATTTAGCCCTTTTCGCCCAGAAGTACGAAATCACCGCTGTCCAGCCCGTTGACATGTTCCCGCACACGCAGCACGTAGAGAACGTCTGCGCACTGAAATTGAAATAATAGTATGGCCTATTAGTGTTCGTTGAATTTCGGTCGCTGAGCTTGTCGAAGCATCGAAGCGACTTGAGCCAAGAGCCGCAAAGAATTTCTCCCAGGCGAATTTTGCACGTTACCAAAATTCGTTTAGGAGAAATTACTTTGCTGATGGTACATCAATGAGGCTATATCTTCAGCCGTATGTTTATCTTGCCGAGGAGTTCTGCGAGCCAGATGCATGCGAGTGAATAGATGGCGCATTTCAGTACACCGATTCCTCCGCTCAGCCACTGCGGAACAGTCGGTGAGATGATAACCCACAGAGCCAGACCGACATAAGGCATCATATAGACAGATAGCGTTGCAGTTCCGGCAGGACGGAACGGGGCGAACCAATGCGTCAGTTCATGTTTTTCTAGTACTCTTAGCAGGGTGTAGAATGCCACTGACAGTGCGGAGGTATAGAGGCACCATGGCAGGGTGCCGATGTTTTTCGATGTGATCCACCATTGGTGGGCAAGAAGTCCGAACAGGAAAAGCACGATGGCTGCGCTACAGCCCAATAGAATCTGACGTCCTTCAGAACAACTTTCGCGCACACGCAGATCACAAAGTGATAGCAGCATGCCTCCCATTGCCATCAACGCACTGGAACCATTGCCTAAATGCAGGGCATCAGCAAAATTGGCGATTATGTTGTCGCCTTCGATAAGTTGTGAACCATCACGCAATCCGGTAGTAAACATATTCAGCACCACCAGACCGACCCATAGCAGCGGAATTATCCATATTTTCTTGCGGCAGAGCAGATAGGCAATTGCACAGAACAAATATGCCCACCCGATGAGTCCCAAGATTCCCCACCAGCTGGCGTGCAGATACCCGCCTTCACCGCTTCGGAAAGTTACAGCTAGGAACAATAGCAAAATCACACCGCTCCAGCGTAGAACCTTCTTGTACCTGAATCCTTCAGGATACTTGTTCCAGACTAGAAAGAAGCCTGTTATCATCAGTATCCAGAAGGCAACCTTGCCGTAGCCTAGAATCGGGGCGAAGTTGCCTCCGGCATTCACAGTGAAAACTCCCATGACTATCAATGCGAATGTGCGTGAGAGGATGTGACCGAGGGTTGACTCTCCTGAAAGACCTTTTGAGAAACGGCGTTCCAAGGCATAAGGGATTGACATGCCCATGGCGAACAAAAACATAGGGAACACTATATCGGACAGCCCCATACCGTCTTCAAACGTGTCCGTGTGGCACAACCAGTGAGGTACATTGTGAACAGTCCAAAATTCATTGACTGTTACCATGAGAAACATTGTCATTCCGCGCAGCATGTCGATTGCTCCGTTGCGCTTTCCGAACAGGCTATTATTCATTTTCTTTTTATTAGTGAGAGTGAACTTATCATAATTTCAAGCAGTCTGCAAAGATAATCAATTTACGTTTGGAAGTACTGTCTGTGATGATTTAGAATGGGTATCCGACACCGAAATGGATGGAGTAGCCGTCTTTCTTGAGCCATCTGGACGGGGCGCGCCAACGGTCGGTGTCTAAGGATGGGTCATAGACTTTCATGCCCATGTCAAGACGGAGGATTAAGAAGTTAAGATCAACACGGATGCCGAGTCCCCAGTTGGCTGCCAGACTTTTGGCAAGGTCCTTTAGAACAAAGTGGGTATGCGAACCGTCATCTCCATCTGTTTCTTTCAGAGTCCAGATGTTGCCGACATCCGTGAAGACAGCACCGCACAGTTTCCAGAACATCGGAAACCGATACTCCAGATTAGCTTCCAGTTTGACGTCACCGGTCTGACTCGGAATCACGAAAGTGGAGTCAGTTTTCGCACGGCCAGGGCCCAGTGCGCGAGCCTGCCAGCCACGCATACTATTGGCTCCTCCACTGTAAAATTGTTTTTCGAATGGCAGGGTCGAGGAATTGCCGTAGGCATAGCCCAATCCTCCTAAAAGTCGCATGGCGATGGCATGACATCCGTTGTTACCAAGGATGAACGTTTTCCCTAGAGTGACTTCTGACCGGATGTATTGGGAATATGGGGTGTTCCAAATGAGTCTGGAGCCATATTCATCGAATTTCATCAAGTCGTTGAAGAGACTTAGCATGTTTCCGGAGGCATCCAGTTGGAGACGAACATATTCGTAAGTCTCCTTAGGAACCAAAGCCGCGCTTGTAGTGTAGTAGGCTACAAGGCCGGATCCGACATCGAAGTGGTTCTGGTAGGCATCACGAAGAAATGGGTTGCCAGTCAGGTTCTTGTAGAAGTTAGGGTCAAGATCAGTTAGTCTTACTATCTTTGTTTGAATTGGATAGAATTGATAGAAAAACTTGCCGTTGCGAAGGGATCCTGAGTAGCCGAAAGAAGTGGAAATCATGTTTCTGGTGTACTCCGGCCTACTTTGGTAGTTGTACGATGCGTTAATCTCTGTCCGTGGGACAGACGGGCCGTGGAACATGGAATTAGGGAGTCCTAGAAATTCCGGGAAACTCAGCCCTGCTGACACACCAAATTCATTGGATTTCACGTTCTTGTCATCGTACTTAAACTGAAAATTGCCCAAGAATCCAAGATTAAGCCACTGACCACCGTGGAATATGTTCTTGTGGTAGTAACTGACTTGTGGAGAGATTCCAATCAACCCTGTAGAGTTTGTGGACCCTTCCAGATTGACTTTGAAGCCTTGAAGTCTGGATTTAGTGAGGCTAATGTCGCAATCTACGATTCCTGAGTCACGCGGATTCAAGGCTACATTGACTCCACTGAAAAGTTTTAGGGCAGAGAACCTTGAGTAAGTAGTGTTCACTTCCCTTTCATCGTACAAGTCTCCTGGTCGTATGGTGCACATGTTCTTCAAGACTCTCTCGTTGAATTTCAAGTCGTTGTCGTAAGAGATTGACACATTCCCGAAAGAATACTTCCGGTGTGGGTGGGCATATTCAGGAGTCTGGTTTCTGGTATATTCTTTCACCATCATCAGCAGATTTGCCGTGTCAGGAGAATTTAGGGTGTCAGCCTCGAATGAGAAGTAGTTCTTTGTGAAGCCGAAATAGCCTTTTCTGCGGAACATGGCAGCCGCTCGCTCGCTCTCTTTTTCCAAAGCGTCCTCTGAGAGGAAATCACCTGATTTGATAGAAATGTCGGAAGTGTCTGAAAGGAAATCCTCCTTAAACTCCCCTTCTGGCAATGAATATGTCAACTCACCTATTCTAAAACGCTTTCCTAATGTCACTGAATATGTTACGTCAACTTTTTTCCCCTTAACCTGAACATCACTTGTAACTTCGGAGCCATAGTAACCCATGTACTCCAAATGCCTTTTGATGTTCTCGATAGAAGACTCTACTTGGGACGGTTGATAGACCACAGGAGCGGTTCCCAACTTTCTTATGAATTTGTTTACAGCTTTATCCGGATCATTACCGGACCAGTTGTAAAGAATCAGGAACGGATTCCATCCGAAAATGATGTAGGAATTTGGCTTTTGCTTGATGTATGATTCGATCTCTTTGTCATTGAATCTGTCGTCACCTTTTACATCCACCTTGTTGGCAGCAAGGCGGTACTGACCGCTCTCTAGAACCCGTGTCGTGCTGCACGAGAGCCCAAGGAACAGTACGGTCAAAATGGCCGGGACCAAACGGAAAAATGGAGATTTTACCATCATATTCTACAAAAATAGCAACCCTTTCTGATTTTTCTTTAAAATTGAGCCAAAATATTAATTTTCGTACCTATATTTGCACGCTGAAGCCGGGGAAAGCTCTCCCGGTGGTTCATTAATTATGTCGAACATTATAGGTTTACAGTTTTTTTAGGATGAAGAACAAGTACATCGATCTTGTGGATCAGACTTTTGATTTTCCACAGGACGAATTTAGAGTTGAAGACGGCAATCTTTTTGTCAATGACATTGACATGATGGGAATCATCAAACAGTATGGTACTCCGTTGAAACTCACCTATCTTCCGAAGATCACTTCACAGATCCATAGGGCTAAGAGAATGTTCCGCAACGCGATGTCAAAGGTCAGCTATGAAGGCGACCATCATTATTGCTACTGCACAAAGAGTTCTCAATTCAAGTTTGTCATTGAGCAGGCGCTCAAGAGTGATGTCCATCTTGAGACATCATCAGCCTACGACCTTGATTTGATTCGTAAACTGGAGGAAGATAAACTTGTTGACAAGAATCTGATCATCATCTGTAATGGTTTCAAGAGGCCTCAGTACATTGAAAACATCGCTCACATGCTCAACGAGGGCTGGCACAACATCATTCCGGTTCTGGACAACAAGAACGAACTGGAGGATCTTGACGACCTGATTGAGGTACCTACACAATTAGGCATCCGAATCGCATCAGAAGAGGAACCATCGTTTGACTTTTACACTTCCCGTCTCGGCATCAGATACTCGGACATCATCCCGTTCTACCGCAATGGAATCAGCAAGAACCCTAAGTTCAAGCTGAAGATGCTCCATTTCTTCATCAACACTGGCATAAGGGACACCTCCTACTACTGGAACGAGTTGGCGCGCTGCCTTAACCTCTACTGCGACCTTAAGCAGATCTGCCCAGACATGGATTCATTGAATATCGGAGGTGGTCTTCCAATAAAGACCTCTTTGGCAGTTGATTACGATTATAAGTACATGATCGAAGAGATTGTCTATCAGATCAAGTCAGTCTGCGACTCACACGGTGTGCAGGTTCCGGACATCTACACTGAGTTCGGCAACTTCACTGTCGGTGAGAGCGGAGCGACCATATTCAAAGTTCTGGATGTCAAGCAGCAGAATGACCGCGAGTGCTGGTACATGATTGACAACTCGTTCATGACTAGCCTTCCTGACACATGGGGACTTCACCAGAGGTTCATCCTCTTCCCTATCAACAAATGGAATGAGGAATATCATAGGGTGTTCATCGGTGGGCTTACCTGCGACAGCAAGGACTTCTACAATTCAGAGGCGCACTCAAATGCCATCTTCCTTCCGGTGATGAAGAACAGAAGGGATCCGCTTTACATCGGCTTCTTCCACACGGGAGCTTATCAGGAGGCTATTTCAGGTTATGGCGGAGTCAAGCATTGTCTGCAGCCTTCACCTAAGCACATTCTCATCGACAAGGACAAGGACGGAAAGATTACCACAAGAATCTTTGCCCCTGAGCAGAGTTCTGAGTCTATGCTTAAGATTCTGGGGTTCTAGGTTATGCCTTTACCTGTTTCCCGCAATGAGATAAAGTTCGTCAAGTCCCTTGAACAGAAAAAGTTCAGGGATGAGAACGGACTTTTTGTCGTTGAAGGGGAAAAGATGGTAGAGGAGGCATTGAGGTCTTCGTTTACCGTAAGCCGGGTCTATCGTGAAGAAGAGGTCGGCAAGCTCGTGATGGAGAGATTGAGCCAGTTGTCCTCCCCTTCTCCGGCCTTGGCTTTGGTCAAAAAGCCTTTGGATCTGGAAATAGATGAATTTAAGATTGATAAGCTTCCCCCAAAAGGACTGTTTCTCGCTCTTGATGGCATAAGAGACCCTGGCAACCTCGGCACAATCATCCGGACAGCGGATTGGTTCGGAATAGATGCAGTGTTCGCCTCGAAGGACACCGTGGACTTGTTTAACCCAAAGGTCGTTCAGTCCACGATGGGAGCCATATTCAGAGTCAAATTCCATTATTGCGACATCTGTGATCTTTGTGAGGCTTTGGCATCGGCCAATGGCAATGTTTATGGAACTTTCCTTGATGGAGAAGACATGTACACTAAGGAATTGTCAACCGGCTCACATGCTCCATCAGTCATTGTGATAGGAAATGAATCCAAAGGTATTTCACAGGAAGTAGGCAAATTGGTGACTGATAGACTTTTCATCCCTTCTTGGCCTCGGAACGAAAGAGGTTCAGAATCCTTGAATGCAGCTGTTGCAACAGCCATAACAATTGCAGAGTTCCGGCGCAGAGGTTGAGAAGCTGTTTTGATTGTTAACTCGTTTTTCTCGTTAATATTCCATGATTTTTTCGTAATTTGCAACTCGCTAGCAACAAAACGAACGCAATGAACGAAGAATCCTTGATGAGATCCAGAATCAGGAAGATTTTGATGATCTGTAGCAACTACGATGCATTCGCCCTTGAAGAGGACGGGCGGATTGAGAATCAAGTGAGAAATGAGTACAGAGATCTTAACTTGAGTAACCCGCCGAAATTCATTTGGGCTAATTCCTCGGAAGAAGCAAAAGATCTCATTTGCAGTGATGCGGAGATTGACATGGTCATCTGCATGTACAATGAGCAGGACAAAGGAATATTCCCTTTCGCTTCACAGCTGAAGCAAGAAGGGCTTAGGATTCCTTTCATTCTTCTTATTCATTATTCCAAGGCAGTCAGACAGAGGGTTTTGGAAGCTTCTCACGATGGGGTTGACTTTATTTTTAGCTGGCATGGGAATGCTGATCTGATTCTTGCCATTGTCAAGCTTTTAGAGGATGCGGCCAATGCTGAGAACGATGTATTTGAGGTGGGTGTCAAAGGCATCTTGCTTGTAGAGGATTCCATTCGTTACTACTCGAACTATCTACCTGAATTATACAAGATTATCCTTACTCAAAGCCGAGAGTTTCTGACCGAGTCCCTAAACGAGGACCAAAAGAAATACCGTAAGAGGTCAAGGCCTAAGATATTCCTTGCCACATGTCTTGAGGAGGCGATAGCATATTTCGAAAAGTACAGGCGTAACCTGCTTGGGGTAATCTCCGATGTAGGAATGGTTTATCATAAAGGTGATGATCCAAAAACGGAAAAACTTGACGCAGGAATTGATCTGGTCAAAAGGATTCGTGAATATGATCCCTTGATGCCAGTCTTGCTTCAATCCTCTCAAGGTAGTGTGGCGGAGATCGCTGTGAAATTGGGTGTCGGCTTTCTGAAGAAGTATTCAAGCACGCTTTTCCTACAACTTGAGGATTACATGAAAGAAGAATTCGGCTTCGGAGACTTTGTGTTCAGGGATTCTAGCGGCAATGAATGCGGAAGGGCTGCAAGTCTTTCCCAATTGGAGAAGATTATCGATGACATTCCAGATGATGTGCTGATGAGTAACACTTCCCGGAATATGTTCTCCAAATGGTTGTATGCCAGAGGATTGTTCAACTTGGCTGAAACCTTCAGGGCTGAGCATCACACAAATGCTGATGAGTTCCGGGAGTTCCTTTTGGACAATATTCATCGTTACCATAGGAGCATAGGCCAAGGAATCATCACTGAATTTCATAAGGATTCCTATGAGGATTATTACTGGTTCTCACGAGTTGGAGAGGGTTCCCTGGGAGGCAAGGCAAGAGGGTTGGCGTTTCTCAACCATCTCATTCAAAAACATTCATTGACTGATAAATACGAGGGCCTGACTGTTTCTATTCCGCGGACTATCGTTTTGACTACCGATTGGTTCGACAAGTTCATCATTGACAATGGGCTTCAGTACGTCATTGATGCGGAACTGTCCGATGACGAAATTCTCTCGGAATTTGTGGCCTCTACTCTTCCGGAGGAATTGACTCAAAACCTTAAAGCATTCCTTTCCACTGTCGATTGCCCATTGGCCGTCAGATCTAGTTCAAAGTTGGAAGATAGTAATTATCAGCCGTTTGCCGGAGTCTATGCAACTTACATGTGTCCACCTGTCGAGAACAAGGATAGGATGCTTAGGGAGTTGGGGAAAGCTATCAAAAGTGTCTATGCTTCAACTTATTTCAAGGGAAGTCGCAATTACATCCAAGCCAGCGGCAACCTTTTGGGTGAAGAAAAGATGGCTGTGATTGTTCAGACTATCTGCGGAACGGCTCACGGACACGATTTCTATCCCATGATGTCTGGAGTTGGAAGGTCCTTGAACTCTTATCCGCTAGGGGCTGAGAAAGCTTCTGATGGGGTTCTTAATGTGGCCTTTGGCTTGGGCAAAACAGTTGTGGACGGAGGGCGGACATTGCGCGTGGACCCTCTGCATCCAAAAAAGATTCTTCAGCTATCCAACCCGAAACTAGCGCAGAGGGACACTCAGAATGAGATGTTTGTGCTGGACTTAAGCCCGTCCGCATTTAAGATTTCGAAGAACGATGGGGTCAACTTGAGGAGGATTCCTGTTTCTGATGCGTTGAACGGCTACGATCATCCTGAACTGGTCGCTTCGACCTATAATGCATTGGATGACAGAATGGTGCCTGGAATAGGAATCCGTGGGTCAAGGGTCGTGTCCTTCGATGGGATATTCCAATATGACAGATTCCCTCTTGCCAAGGCACTGTCGGAGATTATGTCAATATGCCGGGATGAGTTGATGAGTGAGGTCGAGATTGAATTTGCTGTTGATCCTGTCAAATCTTGGGGAGGTGTCGCAGCGGATCTGAAGCTCCTTCAAGTCCGTCCTGTGTCCAGTGGGATCGGTTCTCAGACATCCACGATTGAGGATGCAGAGGCTATTGTTCCCAACAAATTGATTCTCAGTGATAACGCATTGGGTAATGGCTACTTTACAGAATCGTCCCGGATAGTTGTTATTCTTCCAGACTCGTTTGATAAGATGAAGACACAGCTTATGGCTGATGAGATTTCAGAGATCAACTCTCGGATGAGTGCAGAAGGCAAGACTTATTTCCTTGTCGGGCCAGGAAGATGGGGTTCATCCATTCCTACGCTTGGCGTGCCTGTGTCATGGACTGACATCTCTTCTGCCAGAATGGTTGTTGAATATGGCATTGATGGCTTCCGCATAGATCCTAGCCAAGGGACACATTTCTTTCAAAACATTACTTCACTTGGCGTTGGCTATCTGTCTGTAGATCAGTATGCTGGTTCGGGAATGATAGATTTTGACGCTATAGTAAGGCAAGAGTGTGAGTATGATGGTGAGTTTGTAAAAGTCTTTAAGATCGAAGGCTTGACAGGATTTATTGATCGCAACAAAGGCAAGGCATTGATCGGTTACTAGTTATGGGTAAAAAGATTTTCTATCAGGTTCTTCCTAGATTGTGGGGAAAAGGTAAATTCAATGGGTTTGACAACGAGACGTTGGCGTATTTGAGTTCGCTTGGGGTGAGTCATGTCTGGTTCACAGGCGTCATTCGGCACGCGACTACTGTTGCGTCAGAAGGATGCGATGCTTCCGACAGACAAATAGTAAAAGGGAACGCTGGTTCCCCGTATGCGATTACGGACTACTATGATGTGAATCCATATCTTGCAGACAATCAGCAAAAAAGAATGAGCGAGTTCGAGTCTTTGCTTAAACGCACTCACGATGCTGGGCTGAATGCGATAATTGATTTTGTACCCAATCATGTGTCAAGAGATTATGGCAAAGTTGGCTTGGTTCATCCTGAGATTGAACCCTTGGGAGCGAAGGACGACCCTTCTGTTCATTGGAGACCAGAGAATGATTTCTACTACTATCCTGGCCAGTCTCTTAAGCTCCCGTTTTCCGATCAGACATATTATGAAAACCCAGCTAAGGCATCTGGAAATTCCTTCTCATCCTCTCCTTCTATTGACGATTGGTACGAGACTATAAGGCTGAATTACTGTGATTTCCACACAGCAACGTGGGATAAAATGTACGAGATTGTCCGCTTCTGGTGCCGTAAAGGGGTTGACGGATTCCGCTGCGACATGGTCGAGATGGTACCTTGGCAGTTTTTCAAGTGGCTTATTCAAAAGGTCAAAGGTGAATTTCCCAGAATCATATTCATAGCAGAAGTTTACCAAAAAGAACTGTATGCCAAATACATCCGCGAAGTGGGCTTTGATTTCTTGTACGACAAGTCTGGATTTTATGATTCCGTCAGATCTGTTGTTGAACGACATGGCACTGCCAAAAGTCTGACATGGAACTGGCAGTTTCTGGGTGATTTACAGCCGAGGATGCTGAACTTCCTTGAGAACCATGACGAGCAGCGTTTCGCCTCCGACTTCTTTGGCAAGGAAGCGCAAAGGACTTTCGCAGCGTTAGGTGCAGGATTATTCCTGAACACTGCTCCGTACATGATCTATTTCGGGGAGGAGATCGGGGAGCGTGGGATGGATGCGGAGGGGTTCAGTGGCCGTGACGGCAGGACAACCATATTCGATTGGTGGAAGATTCCGTCAATCGAGAGGCTGATTGAGTATATTCATAAAAATGAGGGACTTACTTCTGAAGAGGCAGTGCTTCTTGAAAAGTGGAGGAGTTTTTTGAATATGGCTACGTCTGTCCCGGCAGTGGCTTCCGGAAAGACGTTCGATCTTTGCTATTGCAACTATAACTCCCCCGGCTTCGACCCTAACAGACATTTCGCTTTCCTGCGTGGCAACGGCTCGCAGACCTGGCTTTTCGTTTGCAATTTTTCTAGTGAAAAATGCAATATTTCCATCCGAATACCTCAAGAAGCAATTGATTATCTTGACATGAAAAACCTCGGTCCGGAAACCCGAATCGAGGTAGAAGTGTCATCTGACGACTGTGTGATGATGAGGATCAATTGACTGAACCTCACATATTCAAGTCTTACCAGTTAAGGATTTTCTTGAAGTCGTACTCCTCAGGATTGGCAACGTAAGCCTTGGCGGCCTCGTAGTCAGCAGGAGTGATGTAGTGGCAGATGTGTCCGTAGTAATTGCGGGCGATTCCACCTTCGATGTCCACGCGGCGAGGAGGAATCTTACCCTCAGCGTTCTGGAGATCTTTTAGGTAAAGCGGCTGCGCATTGCCGTTCTCGTCAACATAGACCATGCATCCGGTCTCACCCTTCGAGAATAGCTCGTAAACTCCGAGAGCGAGTTCCGTGCAGTAAGAGAGGTCGTAAGCCACAGGATCTTGGCAGCGTACATCATAACCGATCTCAACAGGACGGGTCTTCACCTTCATGCCTATCTTCTTGAACTCCTTCTCAAGGATGTCGTTGAAGAGGACAGCCTTGGAGATCTTGCCGAGTTCAGGGTGTCCGTGCTCATCGTAGGTCATGTGGACACCTGTGGCCTTGATATCCTCTGGCTCAAGGTCATGGAAGACACCTTCAGCCACTACGACGGTTCCGTAAGGGATGCCGAGAAGTTTTCTCTTGATGATGGCTGAGATGGTCAGCTTGATGATCTTGTCAACAGTGATGGTAGTCTTGTTGAACATCTCAGGAATGATGGTCATTGGGCAGTGTGTAGCCTCGCCTATTCCAAGAGCAAGGTGTCCTGCGCTGCGGCCCATGGCTGAAATCAGAAGCCAGTTGCCTGAAGTACGGGCATCTTCATAAACGGTGCGGGCGATGTGAGCACCCTCATCTTTGGCCGAATTGAATCCGAAAGTAGGAGCGTTATGAGGCAAAGGAAGATCATCATCAATCGTCTTAGGGACGTGGATGTTGTGGATCGGATAGTTCTTTGCTTCAAGGAACTTAGCGATTCTGTTGGCTGTGGATGCTGTGTCGTCACCACCAACGGTCACGAGAAGCTTCACGTTGTTGTCCTGGAAGAGGGCAAGGTTGAAGTTCTGCTCGAAATCCTCGTTGGTCGGTTTGAAACGGCTCATCTGAAGGTAAGAACCGCCTCTGTTGAAGTAGGCATCAGCCTTGAAGAAATCGATGTCTTCGGTGCGAGCCTCCTTGCGGAAGAGTCCGGTGTAGCCTTCGTGGAGTCCGATTACCCTGTAGCCGTTCGAAAGGAAAGTTTTTGCAACTGAGAACACAACTGTGTTCATTCCTGGAGCGGGACCACCGCCGCACAGAATGATGATAGAATCTTTCATATACGAATGATTTAGAAATTTGTATGTTCGTTATGTAAAATCAGACGCAAATTTAAGGGATTTTCAGAAAAAAGCCGACATTTTTCGTAAATTTGTATTCTTTGGAAAGAACATAATCGGCATGAATTACGAGCAGGCTAAAATACGTGTTGATGAACTCCGCAAGATTCTCTGGGAGAACAGCAGGCGCTACTATGTTGACAACGCTCCTACAATGAGCGACTTTGACTATGATAGATTGATGCACGAGCTTGAGGATCTTGAAAAGGAATATCCCGCCCTTCTGACTCCAGACTCCCCCACCCAAAAAGTTGGTAGCGATCTTGAGTTCGGAGTCTCAGGACAGAACGCTGAACCTGCTGTGCGCAAAGAGTTTGCACAATTCCCCCACAAGTATCCAATGCTTTCGCTTGGCAACACCTACAACATCGGTGAAATCGAGGACTTTGTACGCAGGGCTGAGAAAGATCTGGGCAACGTCAAGTTTACATATTCATGCGAATTGAAGTTTGATGGTACAGCCATCTGCTTGACTTACAAGAACGGGAGCTTGTTTAGAGCCTTGACCAGGGGTGACGGTGTAGTGGGTGATGATGTAACAGCCAATGCCTTGAGAATCAGTAATATTCCTGAGAAACTTAAAGGAATCGGTTGGCCTGATGAATTTGAAATCAGGGGTGAGGTTCTGATGCCCTATGAGTCATTTGACCGTCTGAACAAAGAGCGAGAGGACAATGAGGATCCTCCTTTTGCCAATCCAAGGAACGCAGCGTCCGGTTCGCTCAAACTCCTTGACCCATCGGAGGTTGCCAGAAGAGGACTGATGTGCACGCTCTATCATATTCCTAGTCAGAGTGTCTCGTTTGCCACGCACAACGAAGCATTGAATGCTGCGGCTTCTTGGGGGCTTCCGGTCTCCGACAAGCGTCGGATTGTCCATGGAATAGACGAGATTGAGGAGTACATCCATTATTGGGACACCGAGAGGAAGTTCCTTCCGTATGCTACAGATGGAATTGTTATAAAAATCAACGAATTGGCCTACCAGAGTGCTCTTGGTTACACTGCAAAGTCGCCTCGATGGGCCGTGGCGTTCAAGTTTCAGGCTGAGGAGGCGCACACTAAGTTGATTTCCATTGACTATCAAGTTGGACGTACAGGTGCAGTCACTCCAGTCGCCAATCTTGCCCCTGTCCAATTGGCCGGAACTGTAGTGAAGAGAGCTACCCTTAACAATCAAGACTTCATCACCCAGATGGATATTCGCGTAGGAGATGTTGTGACTGTTGTTAAAGGAGGGGAAATCATTCCTAAAATTATTGATGTAGATCTTTCCAAGAGAGCCACAAACGCTCCCCGACCAGTGTTTCCTGAAGTTTGTCCGGATTGTGGTACAAAGCTGGTTAAGGAAGAAGGTGAAGCTAAGTGGTTCTGTCCTAATGTGGATGGATGTCCGACTCAGATCAAGGGAAAGCTAGTGCATTTTCTAAGTCGTAAAGCGATGAATGTGCTGGCTGGAGACGCCACCATAGAGCAGATGTACAATCTTGGACTGGTAAGGACGACAGCGGACTTCTATTCTTTGACTAAAGGGCAACTGCTTTTGCTTGATGGTTGGAAGGAGCGTTCTGCGAGTCGTTTCTTGGATAGTTTGAATGCTTCCCGTAAAGTCTCATTCGACCATGTTCTCTTCGCCCTTGGAATCAGGTATGTAGGTGAGACTACTGCTAAGGAGATAGCCCAGCATTTTGGCAACATAAATGCGATTGCGACTGCTTCAAAGGAACAACTGCTTGAGGTTCAGGATGTAGGAGATGTGATTGCGGAGAGTGTTTTTGAATATTTCCGTGATCCTAAGCATCTAGAGAATGTTCAAAGGCTTGAGAAGGCAGGGATTAGGTTCTCCATTGAGACCGAATCTGCATCCTCTGACGTTCTAGCTGGCAAAACCATTGTGATTTCCGGTAATTTTAGCGTCTCAAGGGATGAGATTAAGCATCTTATTGAATCAAATGGAGGCAAGAACAGCTCTTCTGTGAGCAAGAAGACATCTTTCCTTTTGGCAGGGGCCAAACCTGGGCCTGAAAAAATGAAAAAAGCGGAAGAATGGGGAGTCAAAGTAATTAGTGAAGAAGAATTTAGGAATATGCTACCGGCTTCCAGTACCGTGAATACTGAACCGATGACAGAACCGGATTTGTTTTCTGGAATGTTTTAATGGACAAAAATGTTAAGAAGCGCAACACATAATTTCGGTTCATTCCTTAGGAAGACAGCCAAATTCTTCCGCGAAGACATTTGGGCCACAGATGTGTCCCAGATGCCGAAAATTAGAGCTCGTTTCATTAGTGCGGCTAGAGTTGTCACAAAGACATTCAAGGATTTTGCTGATCATTCAATCGGTTTCCAGACCGTGGCTCTCAGCTATTTCTGTACAATGGCGTTCGTCCCTTTCATAGCGGTCGCTTTCGCTGTTACCAATGGTTTTGGGTTAGCTGACAAACTAAAAGATTTATTGTATTCCTCAAATGTCAATCAAGGAATCATAGACACTATCCTCAATTCTGCTGACAAGATTTTATCCTCTGCGACAAACGATGTGTTCGGGCTAGTCAGTGCTTTGACATTTGTCTGGCTCATTATCTGGATGATGATGAGGGTCGAGACTGTTTTCAACAATGTCTGGCATGTGCGTAAAAGGCCTTTTATCAAGAGTTTCGGTGTTGACATCATCTTGTTGTTTCTAGCGCCGTTTGTGGTCTTGATCCTTTACTCAGGCACAATTGTATATTCACACGTTTTGGACTTGGTGCCTAATTGGATAGGGGTCACGGCCTCAATCAAATCATTGGTTGGATGGATAATTACCGGAATAATCACGACATTGATCTTCTCGGTCATGTACAAGTACATTCCTGCAGTCGATGTGGAGTTTAATAATGCCTTCAAGGCAGCGATTATCGCTGGTGTCGCTTTTACCGCTTTGCAATACCTCTATCTTGAGACTCAGGTGTTTGTCATTCGTTTGAATGCAGTTTATGGAACAATCGCTGCCATCCCTCTCTTCATGGTTTGGATGAGGTTTGGATGGCTTATCATAATGTACGGAGCACAGTTTTCATGCACATTCCAGACTTTGGATGAAGAAAAAGACGATGTGTCATTGGGGAGCATGAATCCTAATAAAGATTTTGCAGGAGTATGAGTTTCTCACAATTTACAGAAAAAGACTACGAACTGATTAGACAGAGTTACGCCCAGTTGAAGGCAGCAGCAGAGAAACGCTGTGCCAATCAACAAGAGTTGGATGTTGTCCAAAAGGCATTCGATTTTGCGAATGAAGCACATAAGAACGTGCGACGCCGCTCTGGCGATCCTTACATAGTCCATCCTATAGAGGTGGCGAAGATTGTTGTCAGTGACATAGGGTTGGGCTACAAGTCGATTGCTGCCGCTCTGCTCCACGATGTTGTGGAGGACACGGACTACACAGTTGATGACATCCGCAAACTTTTCGGTGACAAAATAGCCAGCCTTGTGGACGGTCTGACCAAGATCAAAAACGTGCTTGACAACGAAGACCGCAGCAAAAAGTTGAACAATTCTGACACTAAAAGCCTCCAAGCAGAGAATTTCAAAAGGATTCTGCTGACTCTCAATGATGATGTGAGGGTTGTTCTAATTAAGCTTGCCGATCGTCTTCACAATTGCCGGACAATCGAATATATGCCGGAGTACAAGCGGGATAAGATTCTCAGTGAAACGATGTTCATATTCATTCCGCTTGCCCATCGGCTTGGTCTTTACGAAATCAAGTCCGAGATGGAGAATATCTGGTTGAAGTACAAGGAGCCGGATGCTTTCAAGGAAATTACAGGACTGATCGACACCAACTTGAGCGGCAAGGAGAAACAGATTGACGACTTTATCAAGCCGATCAATGATGCCTTGAAGAAGGCCGGATTCAATTTTGAGATACGCAAGAGAGTCAAGACACCATATTCCATCTGGCACAAGATGCAGACTAAGAACATCACGTTTGATCAGGTCTATGACTTGTATGCTCTCAGGATTGTGTTCACCCCTCCTGCAGATTCAAAGGAAAGCGAACGTGACCAGTGTTACCACATATTCTCAATCATCACTGGAATCTACCGCTACAAACCAGATCGTGTGAGAGATTGGGTAAAACATCCGAAAAGCAACGGCTACGAGGCACTTCATTGCACCTTGATGAGTGACACGGGCATTTGGATTGAGGTCCAGATTCGTTCCAAGAGAATGGATGACATCGCTGAGAAAGGAATCGCAGCCCACTGGACTTACAAACAGGAAGGCTACATAAGCGAGAATGACAGCGAGATGGACAAGTGGCTCGCTAAAGTCAAAGAGATCCTTGTCAATCCGGATGTCAATGCTCTTGAATTATTGGATATTATCCATAATGATTTGACAAGCAGTGAGATAACAGTGTTTACACCTAAAGGAGACCAAAAGTCGATCCTTAAAGGTGCTACTGTGTTGGATTTTGCCTACTGCATTCATACCGAGATTGGCAATAAGGCAATCGCTGCTAAAGTCAACATGAAATTAGTCCCTCTTTCTCATGTGCTCAGGAGCGGAGATCAAGTTGAAATCATCACTGCGGAAGTTGAGCAGCCGAAACGTGAATGGTTGCAATTTCTCCAGACCAGACATGCCCGTAATGTCGTCATAGATTACTTTAAAGGACACAAGAAAGAGATTGTCGAACTCGGAAAAAAGATGCTTTCCGACCAGTTGGAATCCTTGGGCTATAGGATGAACAACGACTCCATCGAAATACTTCTAGAGCATTTTGCTATTCCTGGAGGCAATTCGGAAGAGATGTTTTTCCGGATCGGCATGGGAATCATCAAACTAGGGGATCTGTCGGACATCTTGTCCTCAGGAAAGGCCGACAAGAGCCATTCATGGTCATTCCCATGGTTCGGAAAGAAAAAGGAAGCCGCAAAAAAGGAAAAGAATGAATATGTCATCGCATCGTGTTGCAGACCGATTCCAGGTGATGCTGTCATTGGAATAAAAGCTCCGGACGGCACGGTGACTGTTCACAAGAAATCTTGTCCAGTGGCAGACAGCATTGCTTCCAAGCATGGCGATTGGGTTGTTGTCCCTCAATGGGATGATGATGACAGCCAATCTTTTCTGGCCCGCCTTTCCATTAAAGGAGTGGATAGGGTCGGACTCCTGAATGAGATTTCGCGGTACATTTCATTAGTCATGGGCGTGAATATGCGTAAAGTTTGCCTAAGCTCTGACGAAGGCATATTCTCTGGCTACATTGATCTCTATGTCCACGATAAAGCTGCATTGGACAGGATGATGCGCAAGCTTGGCTCAATTGACGGAATCAAAAGTGTTGTCAGAACTGAAATTTAAGCCTGATTTTTGAATATACCCGATCCGCAATGAAAAAATCACTTTCAATAATATTCCCTTTGCTTCCTGCTGCACTTCTTTTGGCAGCAGCTCTCTTTCAGCCTTCGTGTGCAAACACGACTGAAGCACCTACCGGTGGCCTCAAGGACACGATACCTCCTGTGATCAGGAGAGTCGTACCACCAGTCGGGGCAGTCTCGGTCCCTGTTCATGGTACCAAGGTAATATTCACATTCGATGAATATGTGACGGTTAAGGATCCCAAATCAATATTCCTCTCCCCTCCTCAGAAAAAGAGGCCGAAATACAAGATGAAGGGGAAGAGTCTAGTGGTCTATTTTGAGGAGGATCTTCTTCCAAACACCACTTACACTTTGGACCTGACTGGTGCAATCGCTGATAATAATGAAGGGAACATGTTCCCAGGATTCACCACTGTCTTCTCCACCGGGGAGAGAGTGGACTCCATGTACGTGACAGGAACCGTTTTGGATTGCAACACCCTTAAACCAATCAAGGGTGCCACTGTGATGCTTTATAAAGACCAAAGGGATTCTGCTGTGTTTCTTGATAGGCCTGTTGCCGCAGTCAAGACTGATGACTGGGGCTATTTCTCTCTTAGGAATATTCAAGACACAGTTTTCCGTGTCTATGCTGTTGTTGACGGTAACGGCAACAATCTTTACGACCCAGATGAGGATAGAATAGCATTTCTCGACACTCTGTTCAGACCTGTTAATGTGGTGAATGACAGCGTACCTGAATTGAAGAAGTTCGACATGAAAGACACCTTGGCCTGCAATTCAAGAAAGGTCGAGCTTAAGCTAAACGTGTTTAAGGAAAGGCCATCCAAGCAGATGCTCATGAATTACAAGAGAACCGGAGACCGAGCCGCCTACGTTTCTTTCATGGCCCCTGACACAAGAATTGACTCGCTGTGGTTTCAGGGATTTCCTGCCTCCAAGGTCATCACTGAATTTAACGTGGAGAAAGATAGTCTTCTCCTTTGGCTGAACGTCCAGAAAGCAATGCCAGACTCATTACATTTGTGGGTAAAATATTGGAAGACAGACACATTAGGCGTTCTTAAACCACAGACAGAAAAGGTCAGCCTTGTGGATGAGAACAAGCCTAAATCACGTTCGGCAAGAAAGAGAACCGAGCATAGTGACACGATTTGTGGCCTTTCGCTTAAGGTGACACCGGAGACTTTCGAGCAGTGTGGAATAGCCCTTGAATTCGACAATCCTCCTATTCTTGGTGCTTTCGACACCCTGATTTTCAAGTCAATCAATCCTAAGCAGAAGGAAAGTCCTGAGAAATTCACCATCAATCGTGATTCCCTGAATCTTAGACGGTACATCATTACTCCTAAGTCGAAAATCCAGAAGGGGTATGAATATGTCTTCAAAGTGCCTCAAAGAGCTTTTAAAGACATTAATGGATTTTGGAATGATAGCACAGAGGTCAAAGTTACGCTACCTACCGATGATAATCTCAGCCATTTCACGTTAAACACCACAGGTGTGAATGGGAACAAGTACATCGTTGATCTTCTGGATGAAAGGAAATCCAATGTCCTGCGTTCGTACATTATTGAGGCTGACGCAGTTTTGGATTTCCCTTATCTTAAGCAGGGAAAGTATGCAATAAGGATTACTGAGGATTTGAACCGTAATGGAATCGTGGATTCTGGAAACCTTCTTGCCCATAGACAGCCTGAAAAGGTGAAATACCTGATGATAAAGGAAAGCGAACTGTTTGAAATCCCTGAACGAAGCGAGGTCAGCCAAGATTTGGACCTTGCATCGTTCTTCAATAACTAGATCACATCGAAATGAGGTCCATAAGATTATTTCTTTCGGTAATTGTCCTTCTGAGCGGTTTTCATGTCATGACAGCCCAAACTCAAAAGGACTCTACTCTGCTGTCAGCTGCTTCAGCTGATAGCTTGACCATTCCAGACACATATTCAGACATCTATCTTGACACAGTTCAGATCAATAGGGTGTTCGAGGTCAACGACTATTCTTTGTTCGGGGTTGAGTATGGCGTCTCCTTCAGCAGGATGATGTTCAATCCTACCTACACCCAATCAACTCTCTATACCCCAGGTACTTTCGGGGTGTATTACACGCGCTATGGAAAGATGTTCTCTTATCTCCCCTACTTCGGTTTCAAGGTAGGCCTCCGCTATAGTCATGAAGGTTACAAGTTCAAGGAGAACAAGGAGACGAAAGTGACTCCAAGGATAGAGGGTGCCACGCAAGTTCTGATGGATGTTGCGGAAGTTCCGTTTATGGCTCATCTTCACATGGATGGACTTCACTATAAGATCATGGCAGATCTCGGAATCTATGCAGGCTACAGACTGAATATTCAAAGAACAGGAGAGCGAGTAGATGAGTCGCTCGTCAACTCATTTAAGGACACAGATCGCCGTTTCGATTATGGTATTTGTGGCGGACTAGGCTTCGGTATTGTGTTCGACCCGTTGGAATTTCACATCAATGCCAATGTGCGCTATTCTTGGGGCACTATCTATGATCCAGATTATTATAGCAAGGACTATTTCAGATTTGCGTATCCTTTTGATGTCATGGTAACAGCCGGGGTCTATTTTCAACTTACAAAACGGACCGGACGCAGCAAAGCTCAACTCAAACGTGAGGCTTACAGACAAGTTTATAATCCAGAGACGAAATGAAAAAATTGACAGTAAGAGTTGGAGATGTCCTTATCGGAGGCGGAAATCCAATTGTTGTCCAAACGATGTGCAATACTCACACCTATGATGTGGAATCGACTGTGTCTCAATGTGTCAGACTTAGTGAAGCGGGAGCTCAGATCATAAGGATAACCGTTCCTGGCCCTGCTGACGTGGAACATGTCAAGTCTATCAAATCTCGTCTAAGAGAGCTTGGAATCGTGACTCCTATTGTCGCTGACATCCACTTTTCTTCACAAACCGCAATCATGGTGGCGCCATTTGTGGAAAAGGTCAGAATCAACCCCGGTAACTTTCACAAAGATCATGAAGAAGCGCGCAGGCAGTTTAAGCAATTGATAGAAGTATGCCGTGCTAATGGTACAGCTATAAGGATAGGTGTCAATCATGGCTCTCTTGGAGACTACATCACCAATCTGTACGGTAACACACCTGAAGCGATGTCAAAGGCTGCCCTAGAATGGCTTACTATGTGTGAAGATGCTGATTTCCATGATGTTGTGGTGTCTCTAAAATCTAGCAATACTATTGTCATGGTCGAAGCTTACCGCCTGCTGATGTCTGCGATGAAGCAGAATGGCGTAGTGTATCCTCTTCATGTTGGAGTGACTGAAGCCGGCAACGGGGATAGTGGCAGGATCAAATCATGTGTAGGGATTTCAACTCTTCTTTCAGAAGGAATTGGAGACACGATAAGAGTGTCTTTGACCGAAGACCCTGAGGCTGAAATTCCAGTGGCACAGTACCTTGCCGCAAGATATGACCATAGGATCGTCTCCTCTATGACGTCTGTTTCCGTCAATGGAAAGAAAGCTAAGGCTGTCTATGACTCCCCTTCGAGAGATACTCTTCTGATGGATATGTCATGTGATTTTGGCAAGAGGCTGTTGGATAGGTCGTTGGATGATCTTGAACTGACAGGAACATATTTGGATGACTCAGGGACTAAGGTCTCCATACAGGATTCTGGTCTTGGTCAATACCTTGTAAATGAGCTCTTACAAGCTACGAGGCGTCGCTTCTACAAACCAGAATATGTCGCATGTCCCGGATGCGGGCGTACAATGTACGATCTTCAGAAAGCGTTCGAAGAAGTAAAAGCTCGGACCTCACACCTTAAGAACACTGTCATCGCTGTGATGGGCTGCATAGTGAACGGTCCTGGTGAGATGGCGGACGCTGACTGGGGCTATGTAGGCGAAGGCAACCACAAGGTCACAATCTATAAAGGAAAGACTCCCGTGCTGAGGCATATTCAGGACACGGAAGCCGTGGAGCGTCTTGTCGAACTGATCGAGGCGGATCAGTCACAAGTTATTTAAGTTCAGCGATAACCGTCTCACAGGCTCTGGTGAAATCACCTTCCTTCACCTTGATTTCAGCGTCAAGTGGAAGGAATATGTCGATTCTTGAACCGAACTTGATGATTCCGCACTGCATCCCCCTTTCTACCTTGTCATCCTCCTTTGAGTAGCAGACAATCCTTCGTGCGAAAGTGCCGGCTATCTGTCTGAACAATATCTCACCGTGTTTGTTACGAATAACCGTGGAAGAGTGCTCGTTTTTCTCGGAGGCTTTCGGAAGGAAGGCTAGCAGGTACTTTCCAGGATGGTATTTATAGTAGGAAATCTCACCGTCCATCGGCCAGAAATTGGTGTGGACATCGAAGAAATCCATATACACTGACACTTGGATGCGGTCGTCCTTGAAATATTCCTTTTCATACACACGGTCAACAATGACGACCTTACCGTCAGCGACGGACGTGATCATTTTGGAATCCCCTTCTGGTAGTTCTCTGTCCGGCACGCGATGGAACCAAAACACGAAGAATGCAAAGGCCAGCAGAATGAGAATGATAGGTGCTACAATGTATGGATTGTGTATGAATATCAGAGCGCAAGCTATCAGGGCAGCCGTCACCGTCCAGTTGATTCCGATGGTTCCATGTGAGTCCTTGTCAACTTTAATTCTCTTCATATCGCTTATATATTCATTATTTGATTGTCTGATTGTTAATTAGAGTAGGTCGAAGATCGCCAGATAGATGGCTCCGAACGGCATCGCCATCAGCGTGCTGTCGAACCTGTCCAGAAAGCCACCGTGTCCAGGGATGATCTTGCCTGAGTCCTTGACTCCATAGACTCTCTTCCATTGAGATTCATAAAGGTCTCCATAGACACCTGTCACTGACATGATCAGCGACAAGATAAGGCAGTGGATGAGTGGGAACTTCAATATGTGGAACTCATACAACGCGAAGGCCGCCAAAACTGAACTTACCAATCCGCCTATGAAGCCTATCCATGTCTTTTTGGGAGACACTGTCGGAAAGAGTTTCTTAGGGAAAAACTTTCCAAGGGAGATTCCGAAAGCAAAGGCTCCAACGTCCGAACACCATATTATTATAAAGAAACACAGAAGGAGGTTGCCGCTGAAGTTTCCCGCTTTATCGAATGCAATCAAGTTGGAAAGTGCGATGGGCACAGCGATGTACAACAAACCGGTGTAGATGTTGGAGAATTTGCCGTATTCTTCCTTGTCTTTGACGTACAAGGAATTAATCATCACAATGAAAAGCGGGACCATTGAAAGGGCCACGAATTTGATAGGAACGTGGTACGAAGACACGGCAAACAATATTCCGAAAAGGATAATTGCAGCAACAATAGCCAAGATCTTGGAAAGTCTGTAGCTCTCCCCCATCGTGATGTGGTAAAATTCCAAGAGCATGACGGACATGATGAATATGATCAGTCCGGCAAAGAGGAACTTATTAAACATCAAGCAGGCCAACATCGCAAGGATGAAGACCACACCTGAAATAGATCTGACAACAACATTATTCATCACCCGATTCTGTTAATGCAGGTTCGGCTTCGGTTTCTGAGGATTCATTGCTCTCTTCTGTTGGCTTTACTTTAGGACCAAGGATCTTTTCTATGTCCTCAGAGAAAATCACCTCTTTTTCAAGCAGAAGCTTTGCCATCTGAACGAATCCCTCTTTATGTTCTGTTAGGATGAGCAATGTCCTATCATGAATTTCCTTTACCAAATCTTTGACTTCTTGGTCCATGAGTTCGGCTGTCTTCTCACTGTATGGTTTAGTGAGATCGTAGCCCCTAGATCCGGTAGAGTCGTAGAATGACACCTCACCGATCTTATCGCTCATTCCATAGAACTGGACCATGTTGTAGGCCATGCGTGTAAGTCTTTCGAGATCATTCAGAGCCCCAGTGGCCGGTTCTCCGTTGATGATTTCTTCGGCTACACGTCCGCCAATCAAAGCGCACATCTTGTCCATTAGGTAAGACTTAGAAAGAATTTTCCTTTCATCCGGCAAGTACCATGTAAGACCTAAAGCATCACCTCTTGGGATGAGACTGACTTTGAACACTGGATCAGAGTAAGGCAAGAGCCAGCCAACAGTTGCGTGTCCCGCCTCGTGATAAGCCGTTGTCCTCTTCTCCGCAGGAGTCATGATAGATCCCTTGCGCTCCAATCCACCGACAATCCTGTCAATAGCATCGAGGAAATCCTGCCTATCTATCTCTTTTTTGTTCCTTCTTGCGGCTGTCAAGGCAGCTTCGTTGCACACGTTAGCTATGTCTGCTCCAGAGAAACCAGGTGTGTGCTGTGCCATGAATCCAAGATCGAAATCCTTGGCAATCTTGAGCTTTTTGGTGTGGACCTTGAAGATTTCCTCTCTTTCTTTTAACTCCGGAAGGTCAACATGGATCTGACGATCAAAGCGTCCTGCTCTCAAAAGAGCCTTGTCAAGAATGTCAGCCCTGTTGGTCGCTGCAAGGATGATGACACCGGAATTTGTGTCGAATCCATCCATCTCCGTCAACAATTGGTTGAGTGTGTTCTCGCGCTCATCATTTGAAGAGAAGCCTACATTCTTGCCTCTTGCCCTGCCTACTGCATCAATCTCATCAATGAAGACGATGCACGGGGCTTTCTCTTTTGCTTGGCGGAAAAGATCCCTTACCCTAGAAGCACCGACTCCGACAAACATTTCCACAAAGTCGGAACCGGAGATGGAGAAGAACGGAACGTTGGCTTCGCCAGCTACGGCTTTGGCGAGCAGTGTTTTACCCGTGCCCGGAGGACCTACCAAAAGGGCTCCTTTAGGGATCTTGCCTCCAAGGGAAGTGTATTTTTGAGGATTCTTCAGGAAATCAACTATTTCCATTACCTCTTCTTTAGCTCCGTAAAGGCCGGCAACATCCTTGAATGTCACGTTGACTTTTTCCTTGTCTGCAAGTTTTCCAGTGGACTTACCGACATTGAAAACGCCTCCCGGTCCGCCTGCTCCACCACCCATATTCTTGTTAAAGCCTCGGAACATCCAAATCCACATGAAAATGAGCAGGACCGGGAAGATGATCCATTCCAAAATGCCTGACCACATTCGATTATCATTCTCCATGACAATCTTGACTTTAGGCTCATTAACCGGAAGCTTAGCATTAAGGTCGGCAAATTCTTTTTCCGCATCGAATTTGTCGGAGACAAGAAAAATGAAATGTGGAGAACTCGGTGGAATCTTGCCCCCGAATTTGTCCGCATATTTATTCAGTCTGTCGGGACGAACAGTAACATTACCTTTGAAGTCGTTCCTGATAAATTGAATCTCCTTAATGTCACCGCCAAGGAACATTTCCTGAACCTCAGCCCATTCGATTTTTTGAGGGTTAGCTCCGCTATTATTGAATAGTAGCCAACCAATGCCAAGAATTAGAATCAAGTACAACCATGAGAAATTGAATCTCACACGTATGACCTTTCTCCTTGGATTTCCACCCTTAGGCATGTTTGAATTATTCGGCATCAGTTTCTTTCTTTTTTGTTTTCGGTACACGTCTTTCTTTGTACTCTTTGTGAGGAGCATCTGCCCACAATTCTTCAAGCCTATAGAATTGGCGATACTCCGTAAGGAAAATGTGGGCGACAATGTCACCGTAGTCGAGGATGATCCAGAAGTTATTCTCCAGACCTTGAGTCCTAAGAGGCTTTCTTCCTTCCCCACGCATTTTATCTATCACATTGTCAGCTATAGCGTTGACATTGGTCGTTGAGTCAGCATTGCAGATCATGAAATGATCAGTGATCGCTGTTCCCAAAGGTCTGAGATCTATGTCAATTACGTTTTGTGCTTTCTTGTCGAGCATGGCATCAGCCATAACCCGCAGATCGTGTGTAATCATATTGAGAATGTTTTATATTTTTGCATTACCAATCAAATATACAAATATACGACAAATTCTGAATCAATGAAAGAAGAAGTTGACATTCAATGGTTAGAAGAGGTGGATTCTACTAATAGTGAGGCGATAAGACACCTTGCTGAGATAGACAACATGACGGTTATAGCTGCTGTACATCAAACGGCTGGGCGCGGACAGAGGGGGAACTCATGGCTGACTCATGCCGGTGAGAATCTGACATTTTCCATGGTTGTTAAGTTTGGAGACGAAGCCATCCCGCCTTTGGAAGCATCACGGCAGTTCGTCCTGACACGTTGCATTACTTTGGGAGTTTCTGATTATCTCAAATCTAATGACATAGAATGTTCTGTCAAATGGCCTAATGACATCTATGTTCGGAATAAAAAAATCTGCGGCATGCTCATAGAGAACACTTTGAGAGGGCCTTTCCTTGCCGCTAGCGTTATCGGAATAGGGCTGAATGTCAATCAGAAAGAGTTCCCTCCGCAACTTGTGAATCCTGTGTCCATGTCAATACTTACCGGCAAAGAATATGACATAAAGGAGGAATTGCCCATACTTTGCCGCTTCTTGCTATCCAGACTTAGCAACTACGACAATGCTGATGAATATGCTTCCAGACTCTATCGGTTCGGCTCGTTCAATGAATATGTCATCTGCTCCACCGGGGAGTCAATCTGCGCTAGAATAATTAGAGTCTCTGACTCTGGGCTTCTTTGTTTAGAAACAAATAAAGGCGAACGTTTCGAGTTCGCCTTTAAGGAAGTAAGCTATGTTATCTAGCGTAGTTCTTCAATGGCTTTTGCGGGATCTTTAGCCTTAAAGACGGAACTCCCAGCAACAAGCATCGTGGCACCAGATTCCGCCAGAATCCTGGCGTTGGTGGATGACACGCCTCCGTCCACCTCAATGTCTTTCTCAATTCCCCTTCTGTCCATCTCCGCTTTAAGAGTTTTGATACGCTCTATGGAGTCCTCGATGAATTTCTGGCCTCCGAAACCAGCGAACACAGACATGATCAGAAAAAAGTCCACGTCTTCAATGTACGGAAACAGCCTCTCAACGGGGACATCAGGGTTGATTGCCAGTCCAGCCTTTGCACCACAGGATTTGATCATGGAAATGATCTCCTTTGGATTCTTGCAAGCCTTGTCAGCGGCCTCTAGATGGAAACTTATAAGGTTTGCCCCGCATTTAGCGAATCTTTCGATGTACTTGTCAGGATTGATTATCATAAGGTGAACATCCATCGGGACAGTCACGACTCTGGCGATTGCCTCAATCACCGGAAATCCGAATGAAATGTTCGGAACAAGACTTCCATCCATGACATCAATGTGGATCAGGTCAGCGTTCTGATTGACCATCTTGATGTCCGGCTCTAGATTGAGAAAATTGCCGGAAAGAATTGAAGGGGCTATCTTTACCATATTATTGTGCTTTGAGTCACTATGACCCTATTCAAAATTGGTGACTACATCGACAAGATGCTCTGTGAACTTCTCCAGTGATGACAGTTCAAGTTTCTCACCTGGTGCGTGAACTCCACGTAAGGTCGGTCCGAAAGAAATCATGTCCAAATCCCCGAATTTCTCTCCGAAAAGACCGCATTCCAATCCCGCATGGATGGCTTTGACCTCTGGCTCGCATCCGAAAAGTTTCTTGTACGAATCCACGCACACGCGAAGAATATGAGAATCCAGATTAGGCTTCCAACCAGGATATTCAGAAAGATGAGTTACTTTGGCTCCAGCGAGCAAGAAATTTGCCTCTACCTTTGCGGCCATCATCTTTCTTGCTGAACCCGTTGAACTACGCTGGCTAGTGATGATTTCTACCTTTCCTTGTCTATTCATCCTCACTGCGGCCAAATTGGTAGATGTCTCCACGAGGCCAGGAATGTCTTGGCTCATAGCCTCTACTCCGTGCGGACATGAGAACAGGGACATGATTAGTCTTTTAGCGACATCGCTCTGAATTGGCTTCTCTGTGCACCTGTAAGTCTCTCCACTTAATGTTACATCTGGGTCAGTCTTGAAATATTCATTCCTCAAGTCTTTGCCGAACGATGTGAATCTTGCGATGGTTGCTTCTGTGTCAGGAACGGTGATGATTGCTTCACACTCTCTTGCAATGGCGTTTGGTTTGTTGCCGCCTTTCAACATCACGAGTTGAAGCCCATAAGCCATTTCAGAATAGAGGAAGCGGGACATTTGCTGAATAGTGTTCATGCGGCCTTTATTGATGTCGTCACCGCTATGACCACCAAGTGCTCCGGAAATCTCAAGCCTGACAGGCTTGTAGCCTTCGAGGAAGTCTTCTTGAATATAATTGAACTCGGCTGTCGTGTCAAGTCCTCCTGCGCATCCGATGAACATCTGCCCCTCATCTTCGGAATCAAGGTTAATGAGAGTCCTACCTGTGAAAAAGCCAGGCTCCATTCCGAAAGCTCCATCCATACCAGTCTCTTCCGAGATTGTGAACACGCATTCAATCCTTCCCATTGGAAGGTCGCTGTCAAGAAGCGCAAGCATTGCAGCTACACCGATACCGTCATCCGCTCCGAGAGTCGTGTCTTTGGCTATCATCCAACCATCTTCGATGACATATTCAATAGGATCTTTGAGAAAATCATGCTGAACGCCACTTCTTTTCTCGCAGACCATGTCCTGATGGCCTTGAAGGACGAGTGTCGGCACATTCTCCTTGCCTTTACTGGCCTCCTTGATGATGCAGACATTGTTGGTCTTGTCGGTTTTACATTCAAGATGCCTTTCTGCAGCGAAACGCTGAAGAAAGGCTGTCATTGGCTCCTCATGTCCGGATTCCCTAGGAATCCGCGTGATCTCTTTGAAGATCGATAGTACTTTTTCTGAATTCATTTGACTCTTGATTATCTGGCTACAGGAACAAGCATCCTTTCGATGTCGGTCACGTACTGTTTGAACATCTTGTCCGTGGACATCAAGTCCGACACAGTCGTGCAGGCGTGAAGCACTGTAGCGTGGTCTTTCCCTCCAAGTTCCATACCAATTGTGGCTAATGAACAGCCTCCTACGTGGTTCCGGCTCATGAACATAGCTATCTGTCTGGCTTGGACGATCTGTCTTTTACGAGACTTGGAAAGAAGGGTTTCGCGAGTGATGTTGAAGTACTCACAAACGACTTCCTGAACTTTGTCAATTGTTATTTCGTTATGTTCCTCACCAACAATGTTGCCGGTAATCTGCTCGGCCAGTTCTTTGGTGACTTCCTCGTGACATAGGGTAGCGTTTGCTATCAGAGAAATCAGAGCACCCTCAAGTTCGCGGAAGTTGGATCTTATCTTGTTTGCCAAAATCTCCAGGACATCATCGTTGACTTGAACTCCTTCCCTTGCACACCTTGCCCTCAGCATCGCGAGCCTTGTGTCATGGTCCGGTTTAGACAGTTCAATTGACAGGCCCCACTTGAAGCGCGAAAGCAGCCTCTCCTCAAAGTTTATCAAATCGACCGGTGCGCGGTCTGATGTAAAGATAAGTTGCTTACCTGATTGATGAAGATGATTGAATATGTTGAAGAAGGCATTTTGAGAAGCAGGTCCGATAAGTTCCTGAATGTCGTCCATGATCAAAACATCAATCCTCATGTAGAATGCCATGAAGTAAGTCAGTTTGTTTTGGACGTTTACGGCATTTACATATTGAGTCCTAAACTCATTGCCGGTAACATAGAGTACGACAAGATCAGGGTAAGCCTCATGGATTGCGATTCCGATGGCTTGAGCTAAATGTGTCTTGCCTAGTCCAGGCCCACCGAAAATAAACAGCGGATTGAAAGGAGTTTTACCAGGCTTGTCAGAGATGCTTACGCCAGCATTGTAGCCCATTTTGTTGCACTCCCCTTTAATAAGGTTGTCGAAGCAATAAACTGGATTGAGCCTTGGGTCTATCCGAAGTTTCTGGATTCCAGGAAAAACGAAAGGACTAGGATTCCCGGACGGTTGAAAAGTATTAATCGTCACAGGTTTGTTTTCAGGAACGTTTCCATGCGCAGCACTGAAAACCATGGCAGGCTCTTTCTGAACAGGATGAATCTTGTACAGTAGCTTTGCGTCTTGTCCTATGACCCTTCTCAATGTCATCTTGATAATGGGCAGGAAAGCATCTTCAAGATAGCTCCTGAAGAAATCTGTCGGCACCTCTACTGTTAGTGTCGATCCTTCCAGAGAAACCGGAATGATGGTTTTAAACCAAACATCGAACTGCTTAGGTTCAACATTCTGTTCGAATATACGCAAACAATCGTTCCAGACGGAAATATGTCTTTCCAGTTCAGCCATTACTTTAAATGAATATCAAATTAATGAAACCGAGAAATTGATCCCTCATTTTCGTTGTGCAAAATTGGGGGAAAAATATTTTATAAAAAATCTCTTTTCGTATTGTTTTTGTATTTTATTTTCCTTATATGATTGAATGCGGAACAAAAATTGACTTATTTTAATATTATGAGAATCAGTATTTTACACTGATGAATTTTTCTCAACTATCGTTAAATCAGCCAATTTATGATTTTGAATTATTCTAAAATGAATTAGAGAAATTTAAATTGATGAATATAAGCGATTACGCATCATAAAACCCTTTCGACACGCCCATTATCGACCTTGACAATGAAGGAATCCTTGTATTGTTTTCTGATAATTCTGTTTTTGTCTTTAGCAGTGTTCAAATCCGATGCTACCCCTATGACATACTTATAATATTTTCCTGCTGGAATCCTAATGACGTCATAGCCTTTAAAATAAGGGTCTTTCGCAGGCATGTCTTTGGACGTGACTAGAACCTGCGTGCCGAATATTACTTTATTGCCTTTATTCTCTGTTAGTTCAGCTGTAGTATTTGTACTATTTGTTAGCGTATTGCTTTGCTCGTTTATAGGGTTAATGGCCTTTTCTTCATTCTTTTCTTCTGTAACAGTAACATTAACGGCATCGGAGCCATCATATTCCTTTTTATACTTCCGGAAAGCATCATAGATGTCGGAAGCAATTCGGTCTCGGCCTTTTTCAGTAATCAAGGCCTCTCGATCCGCAGAATTTGACATAAATCCACATTCTATAAGAACTGCCGGCATTGCGGTTCTCCACAACACATAGAAGGGATCTTGCGAGATTCCCCGACTCTGCCTAATCGCCCCTCCTTTCATCTCATTATCAACCTTTTGTGCAAAATTAAAGCTCTGCTCCAGATAAGCATTTTGCATGAGGTTCATGAATATATAGGATTCCGGATCATTAGGATCAAAGCCCTCATAGCGAGTAGTGTAGTCATCCTCAAGCTTGATTACGGAGTTCTCTCTGCGTACGACATCCATGTTGCCTGCATAGAGATCCTTGTTCTTGCTTGTGTATTGCCCAAGTATGTGGACGGAATAGCCATTAGGTCCGTTTCGTTTGCCGTCTACGGAATTGATGTGGACAGAGATGAAAAGATTGGCGTTATTGCGGTTGGCTATGTCTGCTCTTCCCTGAAGGGTGACGAATGTGTCATTGTTTCTGGTCATGATGACTTTTACGTCAGGGTAGCCGCTGCGAATCTTCTCGGACAATCTTTTTGCAATGTCAAGAACGATGGTTTTCTCCATCGTCTTTCCACTGGGGCTGATGCATCCGGCATCTTTGCCACCGTGACCAGGGTCGATCACAATGGTAGAGAGCCGAATAGCGTCCTCCGGATTCTGAGCTGAGGCCATGAATCCAGTTAGTGAAATCGAAAATGCCGCAAGGGCGGCAAGAAAATTGCGGTGTAAATCCAAAATATTGTAGTATATTTGTCTTTTGCAAATTTAGAAAATAATTGCAATTCAAAAAGCATTCATACAACATTATCCTCATCGCGGCATTAGTCGCATTGACAGGGCTGACAATGTTCGGGCAGGATTCGAGGAGGGACAGGAACCTGAGAAAGGCTTCTGGTGTTGAGTCTGTACTTGATACTGTGAAGCCTTCTGCTCCGGATTCCCTTCATGGTCAGAATGATTCAGTTCCAGTAATTTTGGATTCGATGGCCTTGAAGCGAGATTCAATTAGAGTCGCTGATTCGACTTCTAGGGCGGATTCGCTTTTCCTTTTGGAGAAGAGTTCCCTATCTAGACCCGCATTTTCAGGAGCCAAGGATTCTATCCGTCAAGATTTTTCAAACGGAAGACGGAAGATGTACTATTGGGGAGAGGTCGAGGTCTCTTACGAGAACATCAAACTAAAGGCTGACTACATGGAATATGACATGGCAACCGGGACGGTCTATGCTAGAGGTACGTACGATACCCTTACCCATGAATGGAAAGGTCAGCCTGAGATGACGCAAGGCAATCAGACTTTTAACATGGAGGAAGTAAGGTATAATTTCAATACCCGAAAAGCTCGAATCACCAACATGATAACCAAGGAGGACGATGGTATCCTTCACGGTAAAAACATCAAGATGATGCCTGATAAATCCATCAACATCACCAAGGGAAAGTACACAGTCTGTGATTTGGAGCATCCTCATTACTATCTTAAGTTGTCTTCTGCCAAAGTTGTGACCAAGCCTTCGCAAAAGACAGTGTTCGGGCCCGCGCATCTCGTTGTCGAAGATGTTGATCTACCTATAGGAATCCCATTCGGATTTATTCCCAAACGTCCTGACAGGGCGACTGGTCTGCTGATGCCTTCTTTTGGAGAAGAGAACGCACGTGGATTCTACATGAGGGATGCCGGTATGTACTTTGTCTTAGGGGATTACTTTGACATGTCTTTGACCGGAGACTACTATACTTTGGGATCATGGGCAGCCAACCTTAATTCCCGGTACATGGTGAAGTACAAGTTCAGTGGAAACCTTGCTATCAACTACTCTGTGGATCAGACTGGAGAAAAAGGGAGTACTGATTTCTTCCAAAGCAAGAACTTCGGTGTGAAATGGTCTCATTCACAGGATTCTAAAGCTCATCCTGGAACATCGTTTTCCGCTTCTGTCAATTTCTCCAGCCCTTCAAACAGCCGCTACAACTCTCATTCAGTTTCAGAGGCACTCCAGAACCAGATTTCATCATCTATTTCTTACTCTAAGAACTGGAACGGTAAGTTTAACTTGTCGGTTAACGCATTGCATAGCCAAAATTCGAGGGATAGTTCGTATTCATTTACACTTCCTAACATAACGTTCTCTGTGTCCACTTTTTACCCATTCAAGATTAAGAATAGGGTCGGCAAGGAACGTTTCTACGAGAAGTTTGCTCTAGGGTATAACACTTCCATTCAGAATAAAATCAATTTCAAGGCATCTGAGTTCGGAGAACCTGGCTTTATGGACAAGTTCCAGAATGGAATGGCGCACAATTTTTCAATTAAACTTCCGGATTTCACGCTTTTGAAATATCTTAATGTAGCTCCGAATGTCAGCTATGGCATGAATTGGTTTTTCCGTAAATCTGAGGCATACTTTGATCCAGAGACCAATAGTGTCAAGACTGAAATGGGTAAACAGTTCGGAACTTTCGGTGCCACGCACAACTATTCCGGTTCCGTCTCAATGAGTACCCGACTTTATGGAATGTACGATTTTGGTAAATTTCATAAAATCCAAGCTCTTAGGCATGTGATTTCTCCTAGTGTGAGCATGAGTTTCAGCCCGGAGAAAGGCAAGGCGTTCAACGGATGGAGGACCTTGAATTATGTTGACACACTTGGTGTCCAGAAATCTTATGACTACAACATCTACCAAGGCCAATTGAACTCAGCTCCAGGTAAAGGAAAATCCGCTTCCATGAGCATTTCAATCGGCAATAATCTTGAGGCTAAAGTACGTGATATGAGGGACACCACCGGAAAAGGCTCAAAAAAGGTCAAGATATTTGACCAACTGAACATTTCCACTGGTTACAATTTCCTTGCAGACTCTTTGAAGATGAGCAATGTCGGTGTCACAATGTCTACTTCAATTTTTGGCAAACTGGGCATCAACGGCAATCTTAATTTCGATCCATACGCCATCAATGAAAAAGGACAACGAATAAACAAGTTTAGCATTGTCGAGAACGGTGTGCCTCTCAGGCTTAACAACATTAGTGCATCAATGTCATATTCATTGTCCGGGAAAGGCACTGTGAAAGGTAATGATGGGTCCAAGTCAGCAGGAGGCGATGGTGGCTCTGGCTCTGCTGCCGATTATTATAAAAGAATATATTACCATCCTCTTACTGGTGAGTATATCCCAGGTGGCTGGCTTTACTACACTAACCCTAATGTGCCGTGGAGCGTCAACTTTAACTACAACTTCTCGATGAACCGCAGTTATTCTTTCTTGAACAATCAATTGAGCAAGAAGGACAACATAACTCAAACTATCGGTGTGCAAGGCAATGTTCAGTTGACCCCCAAGATGTCTATTCAGGCTCAATCCGGTTGGGACTTCACAGCTATGAAGATGACAACAACACAGTTTTCATTCAGTTATAACCTGCATTGTTTCAATATTTCTGTGTCGTGGGTACCATCTGGTATGTACCAATCATATTCATTCTTGATTTCTGCTAACGCTGCGGCTCTTGCTGACTTGCTCAGATTTAAGAAAAGTTCTAGCTATTGGGATAAATAGTTTGTTTATTTCTCATAATTATCTTATATTTGCGAACCATTATTTCGGGCGAAAGCCTAAAGGTTACATCCACAGTTTATTTCTGAATTTTATGTCCGGCTGACAGTGCTGGAATCATTTTTAGTTATGCCTTATAATTTATTTGAACTCACTCAGATGAGCAGAGAACAACTTGAAAAAGTTGCTCAAGAACATCAGGTCAAGAACATCAAAAAACTGACTGATGAGAATTTGTCCTTTGCAATCCTGGATGCGCAGGCAGCTGCGGCATCTCTTCAGCCTATTGAGAAGCCAAAGGCAAAGCGTGGGCGTCCGCGTAAGAATCCGCTTCCAGAGCAAGTTAAGGCTCAGAAAGAGAAACCGGCTGGGGACAAAGATGAAAAGATTATTAAGGAACAGCCAAAACAAGAGCAGCCTATCATTGAAAAGAATAATGAACAGAGTGTAGAGAAGCCGGCACCTAAAAAGAGAGGTCGCAAGCCAAAGTCAGCTGCTGTTCAGCCTTCGAATGAGGCTACTGCCGTTATTCCAGAGCCGAATAATCCGTCTGAAGTTGAGCCTGCTGCTGAGAATGTCAAACAATCAAACTCTGCGCCTCAGCCGTCGTCTTCTGATAAGCCTGTCAATGGAAAAGAGTTTATCCATCAACTATTTGATGATTTGAAGGACGATCCGGCTTCACAATCAGACTTAAATCGCAGAAAACAGAAGAACAAATTCCAAGGACAAAACAATCCACAGGCTCCGATTCCGGCCAAACCTCAAAATTTTCAGAATCCCAACCCTAAAATTAAGGCTCAAGAGGTTGAATTTGACGGTACTGTGGAGGCGACTGGAGTCCTTGAGATTATGCCTGATGGCTATGGATTCCTCCGTTCATCTGACTACAATTATCTAAATTCTCCTGATGACATCTATGTCAGCCAAAGCCAGATAAAGAACAATGCATTAAAGTCAGGTGACACAGTCACTGGTGAGATTCGTCCACCGAAGGAAGGTGACAAGTATTTCCCACTCGTAAAGATTAATTTCATCAACGGCCGTACTCCTGACTACATACGTGACAGGGTTCCGTTTGATTTTCTTACTCCTCTGTTCCCGAACGAGAAGTTCAATCTTCTAGGACATGGACATCAGAGTGATCCTTCCTGCCGAATCGTGGACATGTTTACCCCTATCGGAAAGGGACAACGTGGCTTAATTGTGTCCCAGCCAAAGACCGGTAAAACAATGTTACTTAAGTCAATAGCTAATGCCATCGCTGACAATCATCCGGAGGTTTACGAGATCGTTCTTCTCATAGACGAGCGTCCAGAGGAGGTTACCGACATGAGTCGCAGCGTGAAAGCTGAGGTTGTGGCTTCTACATTTGATGAGCCAGCGGAAAGACATGTAAAAGTGGCGAATATGGTGCTGGAAAAGGCTCGCAGACTCGTTGAATGCGGCCACGATGTGGTTATCCTTTTGGACTCGATCACTCGTCTTGCCCGTGCCTATAACACTGTACAGCCTGCTTCCGGTAAGGTACTGACTGGAGGAGTGGATGCCAACGCTCTTCAGAAGCCTAAGCGTTTCTTCGGTGCTGCCCGTAACATTGAGGGTGGTGGCTCGCTAACGATTCTTGCTACAGCATTGACCGATACCGGCTCCAAGATGGACGATGTGATCTTCGAGGAGTTCAAGGGAACTGGAAACATGGAGCTTCAACTTGACCGAACCCTTGCCAACAGGCGTATCTTCCCGGCTGTCAATGTCGTACTGTCAAGCACCCGTCGTGATGACCTTCTCTACAGCCGTGAGGCCGCCAACAGGATCTGGATTCTGCGCAAGCTCCTTGCTGACATGAATCCGACTGAGGCGATGAACTTCATGCTTCAGCTCATGGACGAGTACAAGACCAATGACATGCTCCTTGACAACATGAACAAAGTCACCCCTCGTGATGCCAAGTACTACGACACGTTCTAATTGGTTTTAGGAATATACTAACAAAGGCGATTGAATATTTTCAGTCGCCTTTAATTTTTTTTTAATTTGTTATAAGATTTCCATAGCCGAATACTTAATGCGTTAGACTACTGCGCATCGCGCTCCATCCCGTCCAACCTACGGTGGTCCACCCTTTTTTAAGTTACTTAGAGTAACATATTCTATTATTGCACTTATTCAACTGAATGGCAGTTGCCGCAAGCGACTTTGGCTCCCGAAGAGGGAGGGGACCCACGGAGTGGGGAGGATCGCTGGAGGTAACTGCCATTCAGTTGAATCAAATCAGAAGAATCAATACTGATCCCAGGATTTGATCTGGATGTCGTTGATGCTGGTGGAGCAGAAGGCGCGGATGAATGCGGTTGCCAGACGAGCGTTGGTGAAGAGGGTGACGTTAAAGTCAATGGCCGCTCTTCTGATCTGATAACCGTTAGACAGCTCAAGCTCTGAGAAGTTTTTAGGAATGTTGATTACCATATCAACTTC
>CAKUSF010000004.1 GCA_934678915.1 uncultured Bacteroidales bacterium | reverse complement strand
TATGGCTACCACGGTGGCGCTTCCGACTACAGCGGCAAGACTCCTGTTTTCGAGACGGATGGCGCGAAACGTGTGTACTACAAGTCAAGCGGTAATGCCCGCGACTACCATTGGGACTACGACTACAACGGTGTCACGGACAATGTGAAGTGGCTGCGCTCTGACTACTACCGCTTCAGGGCTTTTTATCCATATTCATTGATTGACAAGGTGAATCCTTCTTCTAATGCCGAGATTCTGGCGCTGGACTACTCACTGATGGAGCATGATTCGGATCTGATGGTCGCCTATTCGACGCGTTATCCTGCACAGGACGGAGTGGAAGCGGTGAAACTTGAATTTCATCATGCGCTGTCAGCCTTGCGGTTTGAGGTCAAGAAGGATGAGAACTCCACGGAGGATGAAAAGGTTAAAGAGTTTTATCTCACTGGATTGTTTAAGACAGGTGGACTGGTTTACACGGCAGCCGATGCATCTAAGTTGAATGAAGATCAGTCGTTGACATGGTTCCCAAGTGTTTCGGACTATGACACTCCGGTACATCATTGGGTGGCAGCGAGTGAGTCGGATTACAAGGAAATGACCACCAGCGGTGTCTCTGTTTATGGTAATGATGGTTTTGTTTTCGCCATCCCGGTCAATGGCAAGTACAATGGAGAAGACATCGTCAAGACTAGGCCTAAGGTCTATGCGAACTTCCGTACGGACAAAGGTGGAACGGTTCTTCACACGGCGTTGTTGCCGGAGGATGTTTGTTGGGAACCGGGCAAGAAGTACATCTACACCATCACGGTCAAGAAGGCCACGGTGACGGTGAATGTCACGATAAAACCGTGGACGTTGGTCGAGGCCGGTGCGGAGATGAAGTTTTAATGGAAATGTAATGAGAGACGGAATCAGTAATATTCTTTTGTCAATCGCTGTGATTCTTTTCATGGCGGGATGCAGTGCCTTGGGACCGGATCCGGAAAATTCCGGCCAGGGTACTCTGATCCTTAGTGTAGGGACGGGGGTGACAACACGGGCGAATGAGAAGGGTATATATTATAATCCTAACGAGATTCCCTCGGACAGCAACCATTCCCTTGACGACGGTGACAAGATGAAGAATCTGAGGGTATGGCTTGTGAAAGACGGGGTTGTCAGCAAGTTCGCCAAACTTGATGTAGCGGACGAGGCAGGGGAGGAAACACTTTCGTGCTCCATAGTGGACTGTGAAAGAGGTGATTATGAGATGTATGTTGTTGCTAATTACACTGGACTTGACGAAAAGTGCGAAAAGGGTACAACTCTGAATACGACAAATGTACTCATGAATGAATATTTCGGGCCGGTGGAGTCAGGTAGTTGCCCTGCGTATTCCACTGCCGGGATGCTGTCCTTGGTTCCGGATAAGGATCTTGTTAGAAAACCTCTATTTACCGATAATGGAAAGTATGTCACTCCAGATGGCACAGAATACGTAACCAATGTCGGCATGCCCCTTTCCTATAAAGGCACGGTTTCCATCGGTCCCGGTGAGAACAAGATCTCTGTGGAGTTGTCCCGCATCTGCGCGAGGTTCACGATGGCAATCACGAACAACGCCAAGGACAAGTGGTTGGCGATCAATGGTGTGACGTTGTCTGCATTCAATCAGTCGTGTGGCTATCTTTTCCCACGCACTAATGCGTCAGGTGATGATAATGATGTCCCTCAACATGAGGATCATTCCGATAAAATTGCTTTTCCTTATGTGGATAACGGAGGCTACATCGTGGTTGACCCGGGAGAGACGGTTGTCTTGAGAGACCTGTACATGTTCGAGACAGACGGAACTGTTGGTAAGACATTCACGATCAAGGCGGCGCTTTATGAGAAAAGTTCTGACGCAAGCATGACCAAGGGCGAGGATTTTATCTTGTCAAATGTGGGTAACAGCTCACATGGCGCCCCAAGCCCTGAATCTTATTACCTTATTCGTTCAGACCTTTCCAGCACTTTCTATTTGGGCGCTGATAAGGACGGCTCGACGAACCTGTTCTCGTTCGGCTCGGACAACAATGTCAAGAACTCCCCGGACATTGACGAGTATCTGTGGAAGGTCGAATCCAGTGGCAGTAATTATGCTTTCAAGAATCTGAAGCATGAGACGTATCTGAATGTCGGCAGTGGGGGTGTGAGCGCATCTGATACTAAGCAGTCAATTACTTATAGTAACGGCTATTTGTCCAATAATAGTTACTTCATAACCAATTTCTCGAACAAACCTGCCTCAGTCACGTCCGGGGCAAACACATGGAGTCTCAGAAATGTAGATGTGAAAGAGAACACTAATGCATGGGTGTTCGACAAACCGTTCAAATCCCTCAACTACTCCCACGCTGTCGTTCATGTGGACAAATATGGCGTGGCTTACAATCTTGCCCAGCTTAAGCGCAACGAGCATCTGAAACTGAACATCACGGTGACATATTCGGACACCGACGGCGCCTGCGAGTTTGTGTTGGGGCCATGGGAAGAGGTCAGAAACGAGACAACTTTTGATTAAAGAATCGCTTTATGAACAACAGATTCGCTACCATCATATTCATTGCTCTTGCTAATCTTTGCCTGCTCGCTTCGTGCGTGCGGGAGTCGGTTGAGCCTGTCGGTCTTGCCGAGGGGGAAGTAGTCGCGACGTTGGCGTTCGGGACCACACCGATGGACGTGGTTGTGACCCGTGCCGGACATTCGCTTGAGACGGAGTCAAGGGTGTTCAACATGCACCTCTTCGTGTTTGACGAACATCGCAACAAGGTAGCGAGCCATTTCTTTTCGGATGATTTCAAGCAGGATGATGAGAATGCGGACTTGCCGATAAAATGGTGGTGTGGCAGCTACAAAAGTGATTCAAAATCATTCTCCGGCAAGATGAGGTTGGCCGTGCCGTCAGGAGAAGGTATGAAATTGTACCTTTACACGAATCTGGATTCGGACATGGTGAGGGTGTCGGAGGAACTGCTCAGCCATTCGATTCAGAATGAGGACGATTTGATTAAGTTCCAATGCTACCTCAACCAGAACATCGTGTCTCGTAACATCCTGTTCCCTATGACCGGAGTGCTGGAGGGGGTCACGATTGATTCTGAGGGGAATATGACGGATAGTGAAGGCCATCCTGCCGTGATCAAACTGGAACGTATTGATGCCAAGATCAAATTCGATTTCCGGACAGGCGAGCGTAGAGATGATAATGGACAGAAAATAAAGTCGTTTCAGGCACTCCAGTGGAGGGTGTTCAACGTGCCTCGCACCGCCTACGCCATCAACAGTGACAATGATGACAGTGTTGTTCCCGCTGAGACCCCTCTTTCTGAATATAGCGAGCATGCAAAGGATTTCTTCGACACTGAATATGTGAATTTCGAGACGTACAACAACCAGACCGGAGAGCAGTCGTTCACTTTCTACATGCTTGAGAACAGGCAGAGCCCGAAGAATCCGGATGGCATTAAAGGGTATCAAGACAGGAGCCGTCAGGCCAAGAACCCGGACGGCACGAACCAGTCCGTGCATGTGAGCTATGTCGTGGACGGCAAACCGTACGAACGAGACATGCGTGTGTTCGAGAACGCCAATGATTTCTCGACCTATGTCATGGTGACCGGAAAGGTTACGATGGTGTTGGAAAACGATGACGCTGGACAGGTGCTGTCTGCCGATGTGACGTACATCATTCATCTTGGAAATTGGGAAGCGGTAATAGATCCGGATGGTCCAGGGGACGGGAAAGATCAATATTCAAATTTCACCGATTTTAAAGTCTTGCGCAACACATCCTACACCTACACTGTCACGGTGAATTCTGTGAATAACATTCGTGTGGAGGTAGAGACTTCAAAGGGCGCTGTCGAAGATGTGAAGGAGAACCAGCCGGGGGCGACAGGGTTCGTGACCATCGCCCGCGAGGAGATTGCACTTTGCGACGCCCACTACGAGTCCAAGACACTGACATTCCATCTGGCGAACTTTTTCGATGGCGGTGTCTCTCTTGGAACTGACGGGAGGGTTCTGAACGCCGACAAGTGTGTGGCCGACAAACTGACATGGGAGGTGGAGACACCGTTCAGCACAGGCGGACCACGGGTCATCGACGGCATCGACATCACCTCCGGATTGGATTACAAGTGGGTGCATTTCAGGCTGAACAAAAAGGATGACGATGGAAAAAAACGGCGTAAGTTCCTGGATCCGGACATACTTTTCGAGTCTTCCTCAAAGTATCGTGACGGGAAGACCGCCCGTTCTTCCGGAGGAAACCAGGAGGGGGACGGTACCGATGGTCTTAGCGGTTACCACAACGACGGTGTTTTCGACATCGTCTCTCTGGTGAAGTATATGAAAGAGCAGGTTAACAAGTACCTTGTCGACCCGGCTACCTCCGATTTCGACCAAGGTAAGGACGAGAATGGCAACCTGAATCCGAAAATCTGCGTCACCGCCTTTGTCAATGAATATTACTACGAGGCTCATCCGCTTACCGGAGCGAAATCCACCACCCTATGGAAAAAGTTCGTGAACCAGCCCGACCGCTCCATGCACATCCTCTGCAACTCCGAGATCAGCAAGGATCTCGAATCCCGCGCCACCGGCTCCGTAGTAACCATCCAGCAGCACGCCATCCAGTCTGTTTACAACACCGACGAGAACTACACCTCTCTACAGACCGCCTGGGGCACCGAATATACTGATGAGTTTTCGGATTATACCGAAGGAAGTAATGGTATATTATGGTATAACACATCACAGAACGATTATAGTAGTTCGGGCAAAAATACTTCGGATGATAACGGCCTTGCTAATTCTCTCTTTGAATGGGGGTTGGCCGATGGGTCAATCGCTTCACCAACTTTCACTTCGGGTCTGCGGTGGAGTACATACATGGATTTTCAGGTCTCTAATTCATTTCCTCAGATGAATAAAGATCATAAAGCCCTCCGCTATTTCTGCATGGCCCGTAATCGCGATAACAACGGTGATGGTATTATTGATGCAAGTGAAATGCGCTGGTATATGGCTTCGCGTCAGCAACTTATTGGCTTGTATGTCGGAGATGGGCTTTTGAATGCAAACTCCCGTTTGTACTATAGAACAGCCAAACAACGTTCATCCGATGTCGTTAACGATTGGCGACAACATGTGATTTCAAGCACTAATATGCAAGTTATATGGGGTGAGGAAGGTGTCGCTACTGGAGGACTTAAAGCATCTTACGATGAGACTAAATTAGGTAGGTACTCGATTCGGTGTGTCAGAAATCTCGGCATGAATTTACCCGATGGCCCGTCAAAGGATGACTTGACTAGTTTATATAATCCTTTGGTAACGGTTACTGGTACCAATACTGAGTCTGATCCATACGTTGTGACATGTACAAACCTTAATCAGAATGCTCTTCGCTATTATACCTCAAGGGAATTGGAGTACGCTAGCAATGAGTCGGAACAGAATCGCCTTTATAAAAAGTTTGAGGTTTCTTCTCAATCAGTATCTCATGAAGCGAAAAATTTTCAGACTATTAATGACGAAGTTACGGAAAAGGGGTCTTCTTATGGTGCTGGTTATTGCCCGCAGGGCTATAGGCTACCAAGCCAGCTAGAACTGGCTATGATGAGGTTCTATTGCAAGGGTATACCTTCTGGGTCAGTATCTCGAACATATTGGAGTATGGGAGTTGTTCCAGGTACTTATGGCAAGTATGGAAAAGACAATAAATCTAAATACGGTTTTGTGGACAATGGTAATATAACATTGAGTGTAAGTCATACATCAAATACTCAACGTTGCGTCCGCGACATCCGTGTAGATTAGCCCTTCGCGCCTCCATCTCACCACCGCCCTCCGGTGACGTTTAAGCCACATTTTGCTGCCTAACGGTGTCCGTTGGCACCCTTCGGCAACAAATTCCCCACTTTTCGTTCCTCAAGAGTGCGCAGCACGCCCTCCGTTCGGTCGCTGAGCCTGACGAAGCTACCCCATTCCCTTGCTAAAGTGACTTTATCCGTTCAAGTGATAGCCCTGAGACCTGTGCTATCTGCTCAATCGGCATGCCGAGTGCCAGCAAAGACCGTGCGACATCTATCATGGCTGCATTACGCCCTCGGCTCTACCTAAGGCCTCGCCTTCGGCCAAGCCTTTCTCCACTCCGTCCTGGAAGCCATCTTGACGCCCCATTCGGTAGCCTTGCTGCTTCGCTCCCTCTATGTAGGGGCGCATCTCCTTCTCTGTCAACATAACACTGAAATATCTCATTGTCGTCATGGCCACTGACGCGCATCGCCCTCTCCAATTTGCCAAACCGCTCATCATCCTTCGACCTCGACTTGGCAAAGATAGCGAAATTCCTGAATATTCGGCACCATCCAGCGACTGGACTGTCATATTCATCGGTGTAGTGCATGATCCTCGGCAATTCAAGAAGATAGAACGGAATCTGATCACCGAATGGCTCCGTGGTCTCTACTTCCAGAATGCGGTAATGGTAGAGGATCTTGTCCTCCGGAGAACCCGGATGAGCATCTTCGTAATTCATGATGCAGTCTGTCCCGCTGAGTCTCTGGAGAGACAGATTTCCGAGGATGCCTACCATGATCAATGCAAAATTGGTGACGCCTGAAGCCTTGACGTGCCATAACCTTTGGCCAATGGTTCCGGTTCTACAAGGCATGGCCGTGAGATGTGCCCTGGACAACCTTCGGGGCCTTATCTCAGGGCTGGTCCTGCTTTGAAACCTGTGTCGGCCCTGAAATGTGCTTTCCGCCTATCTCGGAAGCACCTTTCGCGGCTGTGCTTTGCAAACTCTCTCATCCCTGACTGATAGCTGACCAAGCCGAAGCGTCTTCCGGATGGTACGACCGATTCACCATCCGGTCGAGGGGGAGCTTTGCGATCCACAGGCACGGGAGGATGGCTTTGAGCTACGGTCCAAATCAGAACAGTGTCGGATGGCTGTCATCAAGTTGGGAGAGAATCCTCTCCATCGTAGCTTCGCGGAAGATGGTCGAACGTTCTTTGATTCCGAAACGGTCACAATACTCTTTAACGGCAGCCATCTCCTTGTCATTCAAGTAGATGACTTGCCGGTGAACTCGCCTGAGAGAAGCACTGTGCATCTTAAGATAGTCCGTGGCTGAAACGGAGACGCTCTTTTTTTTCTTTGCCAAGATTTTCCCGTTTTGGATAATTACAAATATTCACCGCAAAATTAAGCATTTTTCGCGAAAAGAACGGTTTAGGGGCTATTCTTTCCGTAAAAAATAATACCTTTGCAGCAAGTAGCCCAAAAACATCTCGGTTGTTAGGAAGGACAGAAGCGCAGAGCGAAGCAGCCGAAGAGGTTATATTTAGGGTGGGGTAACGTGAATAGATGAGGGTGGGCAATCACCCTCGAACGTGAAATAATGTTTTATAAAACAAGTAATTGTCTACTTGCGAAAGTTGAGTTTTGTTGAATAACATCGCACATCATGAGCAATAGGGTACTGATTTTTTCCGCCCCATCGGGGTCCGGCAAAAGCACGATAGTGAATCATATTCTTGGAATATACAAGGACTCAATGGAGTTTTCCATTTCAGCGACTTCCAGAGCACCTCGCGGCTCCGAACAGGACGGCAAGGAGTACTACTTCGTAACTCCTGAAAGGTTTCGCGAGCTGATTGCAAAGGACTCTTTCGTTGAATATGAAGAAGTTTATGAGGACCACTTCTACGGGACCCTTAAGTCCGAGGTCGAAAGAATCTGGGCGGCAGGACATGTTATCATATTCGATGTCGATGTGAAAGGAGGAGTGAATCTGAAGAAATATTTCGGAGACAAGGCTCTGTCAATCTTTGTTCAGGCACCGTCTGTGGAGGTGCTGAGGGAGAGACTTGTAAAAAGAGGGACTGATTCTCCTGAGGCCATTGAAGAGCGTGTCGCCAAGGCGGCAGAGGAGATGACCTATGCTCCACAGTTTGACTATGTTCTTGTCAATGACAACCTTACGACCGCGTTCGCGGAGTCGGAGAAAGTAGTCGAGGATTTTCTTGATGATGGGAAATTGAATTATTCCACAATAATCTAATTTTGTGAAAATAGCCGTTTACTCTGGGTCATTCAACCCTCTGCACATTGGCCATCAGGCAATCATGGAGTACCTCACAAAGGAGAAGGAATATGACTGGGTCTATCTGGTCGTGTCTCCTAAAAACCCTCTGAAGGATTCCATCAGGGCTGATTCCGGTGAAAGCCGCTATGAAGCTGCCGTGGCTGCTGTCAAACGGCATCCTGAACTTCATGTCTGGGTTGATGACATCGAGCTAAAGATGGACCCTCCGCACTACACGATCAAGACTTTGGATGCCTTGAAGTTGCGTGAGCCGGACAACGACTTCACACTTGTCATCGGTGCTGACAATCTTCAAAGCATCAGGCGGTGGAGGGATTTTCCGCGTCTCCTTTCTGAATATGGTGTGACAGTTTATCCTCGCAAAGGCTTTGATGTGGATTCCATAAGACATCAGTTGATCGAGGAATGCAAGGATTTTCCTGCACCCTATGTGCTTGATTCAGCTGAGATTGCACCTGACGGCATGCGAAGTCTTGAGGAGACCTTGCTCCGTTCCTACAATATCGAGGTCATCGATGCTCCGATTGTGGACATCTCCTCCACACAGATCCGTGACGGCCTGTTGTCTGGAAAGGACATGTCGGGATATCTCATGTAAATTAATTCGTAAACCTCTAAGCCAAAGCAATTTCTCCATCTTGAATTTTGATAACGTGCAAAATTCGAGATGGAGAAATTGTTTGGCCCAAATCTTTTGCTATTTTTGCAAGATATGATCAACAAGGAAAAGAAATTGGCTGCTTTCGAGCGTGCTCTTGAAATTATGGATAGGCTTCGTGCCGAGTGCCCGTGGAATCATGCTCAGACAATCGACACCCTAAGACCGATGACGGTCGAGGAGGTCTATGAACTTAGTGATGCAGTGATGAAGAAGGATGAGGCGGCTCTGGAAAAAGAACTTGGTGACGTGTTTCTTCATGTGATTTTCTACGCCAAGATTGCCGAGGAGGAGGGACGCTACGACATAGCTGACGTGATGAACAAGCTTTGCGAGAAGATGACCTACCGCCATCCTCATGTTTTTTCAACCACTAAAGTCGCTGATGCCGAGCAAGTCTCAGAGAATTGGGAAATGCTCAAGGCGAAAGAGAAGGGCGGCAACAAGCGCATCCTCTCTGGGATTCCTGATGCAATGCCTCCTATCCTCAAGGCTTTCTCAATGCAGGACAAGGCCCGTGGTGTCGGCTTCGACTGGGAGGAAAAGAGCCAAGTCTGGGACAAGGTGAAGGAGGAGCAGGGCGAACTGCAAGCTGAGATGGACGCGATGGATTCCGCTGTGACTGAGGAAGAAAGAAAAGCGGCCACGGACAGGGCGGAGGAAGAACTCGGAGACTTCATGTTCGCCACAATCAATGCTGCAAGACTTTATGGGCTGAATCCCGACACTGCACTGAATCGAGCCTGTGACAAGTTTCGTCGTCGCTTCACCTATCTGGAAGAAAACACTATCCGCAAAGGACGTAATCTTCATGACATGACTCTCACAGAAATGGACGAAATCTGGGATGAGGGAAAAGCTAAAGGGCTTTAATAAACTTTTGGGGCTCAGATTTGTCCAAAAGAAGACATTTTCTTAAATTTGTGGATGTCTTCCTGAGAAAGGAACATTGTAGAATGGATCTTATGCCTGATTATAAAGTTGTTGAGGTTGTGAGCAGAAGGGACCTGATGAAATTCATCAAGTTCCCTGACAGGCTGTACAAAGATTGTCCTCAATATGTCCCCGCCCTTCACAGTGATCAAGTCAAGTCTTTGACCAAAGTTTCCACCCTTTCATATTGCAAAAGAAAGATGTGGATGGTCATGGAAGGAAAAAATGTTGTAGGCCGCATCTGCGGAATGATCAACCCTCGTTACAATGCACTCTATGACAAAAAGAGGGCTCGTTTCGGATGGTTTGACACAATTGATGACATAGAGGTTGCCAAGTTGCTTTTAGGCACTGCCGAAGCATGGGCCAAGGAGAACGGAATGAATGAGATTCACGGTCCTTTGTACTACAACACTCTTGGAAAGCAAGGCATGCTCATTGAGGGTTACGAGAACATCCCACCGTTCAACTGTCTTTACAACTATCCCTACTACAATGATTTCGTGACAGCTCTCGGCTATGAGAAAGAATGTGACTGGGTTCAGTACAAGATTGCCGCTGACCAGCCTTTACAGGAAAAGATTACTCGTATAGCGGGGTTGCTCAAGCAGAAATACAATCTTCACGAAGGCAGTCTGGACAAGCTCAAGAAGGACAAGAAGATGGTCAGGTACTTCTTCGATGTCTATAACGAGAGTTTCGCGAAATCTGTCTATAATTTCATTCCTTTCACCAAGGAGGAAATTGACGAGGAGGCAAGCGAGGTCCTGAGCTTCGTTTCGGACAAGACAAGCAGCATAATATTCGATGACAATGACGAACTTGTGGGGTTTGGAATCACTTTCCCGACAATCTCGCCAGCTCTTCAGAAAGCCAAAGGCCACTTGTTCCCTTTCGGATGGTTCCACCTACTAAGGGCGATGCGCAACTATGAGACTGTTGATCTGATGATTAACGGTGCCACACCGAAATGGCAGAACACTGGGGTGTCTTCGATTTACCATTGCGCTATGTCAGAGAAGTACAGGAAGGTCGGAACCAAATGGGCCATCACAAATCCGCAGATTGAATCCAACGGTGCTGTCAATGTCTGGGGAAAGTACGAGCATGAGCTGTTCATGCGGCGCCGCTGCTATTTGAAGACAATTTAGGAATATATAACTTCCGGTCCCAGAGCTTGCTGAGGTTGCTGAGGTTGCTGAGCTTGTCGAAGCACCGAAGCACCGAAGCACCGAAGAGTAAATGAACATTAGGTCACTTCGACAGGCTCAGTGACCACCGGTCAAGGAATTGGAATTGAAGAATAATTAACCATTAATATGGCAGAGAACACATTAGTCGAAAAAATCCTGGCTCTTCAGGACAAATACGAGTCCCTTCAGAAGCAACTTGCTGACCCTGAAGTGATAGCTGACATGAAAAGATACGTCCAACTCAACAAGGACTACAAAGAGCTTGAGCCTATCATCAAGACAGGTCTTGAGTACAAGAAGATGGTCGATGAATTGGCTGAGGCTAAGGACATTCTGATTAACGAGAAGGATGAGGACCTTCGCGACATGGCAAAGGCCGAGATTGCCGAGCTTGAACCGAAGATTCCGGAAATGGAAGAACAGATCAAGATTCTTCTGATTCCTGCTGACCCGGATGACAGCAAGAATGCAATCATAGAGATTCGTGGAGGTACCGGTGGTGACGAAGCAGCTATTTTCGCTGGGGACCTTTTCAGGATGTACTCTCGGTACGCGGAGAAGCGTGGCTGGAAGTTGGAGGTTAACGATGAGACTCCGGGCACGGCTGGTGGCTACAAGCAGATTGTCTTCAAACTTTCGTCCAATGATGAGGGTGTCTATGGCATCATGAAATATGAATCCGGTGTGCATCGCGTCCAGCGTGTCCCTCAGACTGAAACTCAGGGCCGAATCCAGACTTCTGCTGCGTCTGTAGCTGTCTTTCCTGAGGCTGGTGAGTTCGATGTGGATCTTAAATGGGATGACATCCGTCTGGATCTTTTCTGTTCATCAGGTCCTGGAGGACAAGGCGTTAACACTACCTATTCGGCTGTGCGTCTTACCCACCTTCCTACCGGTCTTGTTGTACAGTGTCAGGAGGAGAGATCCCAGTTGAAGAATAAGGACCGTGCTTTTGAGGAGTTGAGAACGCGTCTCTACAACCTTGAGCACCAGAAGTACCTTGACGAAATCGGAGCCAAGCGCAAGACTATGGTTTCCACCGGTGACCGCTCGGCAAAGATCCGCACGTACAACTACCCGCAGGGGCGTGTGACCGATCACCGCATCAACTGGTCGATGTACAACCTTCCGGTTTTCATGGACGGGGATATTCAGGAGTGCATTAACCAGCTCCAGATTGCAGAGAACGCTGAGAGACTTAAAGAGGCTGGAGAATAATTCCGTTGTACTGTTCGCAGACGGAGTGGTAACTTTCCAGATTACCGATGTCGTAGCGTCGCCCAGGCATTTCCATCGCATGAACGGGAACCTGAGTGGCCAGCCAAGCGATGTAACTTCCAGGAGCGTCAGTGCCGCAGCCTGCAGCGATTCCGGCAGGAATCAAGCGTGCATCCTTACGTGTGTAGTAGTAGAACGGAGGACAGCACCAATGCGAACGAGGCTCCGAAGGCTTTTCGTCCATGCTTAGGATAAGATCCTCGTTGTCCACTTCCACAACTCCGCACTTGCGAAGCCGCTGCTCAGAAGGTTCGTAGAAACGCATGATGCAGGACGTACCTTTTGAGCGGGAATATTCAATGAACTTCACAAGGCTGAAATCCAACACATTGTCCCCGGCTATCACGAGCATTTCATCGTCCAGCCCCAGAGAATCGATGGCGAATTGGATGTCCCGAACAGCCCCCAAACGTGTCTCATTTGTAGAGGTTCCGTCATCGACCACGGTGATCTTGTCCTCAGGGCGTCCAGCGGCCCATTCGGAGAAATGCCCAGCGAACTTATGGTTGGAGATGACGGCATATTCATCAACTGCTCCGGAAGTCTTGATGTCGTCAATCAACCAGTCCAAAATGGCTTTGTCCCGGACTTTAAGCAACGGTTTCGGAAAGTTTTCCGTCAGTGGGTAGAGGCGCGTGGCGTACCCCGCAGCGAGTATCAAGCATTTCATATCTTCACTCCGTCAGCGCTGTGGCAGATGCATGCGGAGTAGTGTCCCTTAAGCTCAGGAAATGCCGCAAGGTACTCTGTCTCAACTTTTTTGAATATGTCTTCCCTAAATTCAGGGTCAATCAGAGCCATGCAGCAGCCCTTGAATCCGGCACCGCTGAAGCGCCCTCCGTAAATGCCCTCGGTTTGAGTCATAATCTCGTAGATCTTCTTGAGTTCAGGCGAGCCTGTCTCCCATTTTTCAATTGAAGACTTTCCGCTCTCGAAACTCAAACGCCCGAAAGTCTCGATGTCTCCGTCTCTCCAAGCCTCTGCACCACGCTGCACGCGGTCATATTCCCCGTACCAATGTTCGGCACGCTTTCGCCAGTTCTCCGGAAGGTGGTCCTTGAATTTGTGGAAAACATCGACAGGAACATCCCTGAGGTTAGTCTCACCGAACTTGCCGTACTCCATTCCAGCGTAGGCCTTTAGGGCGTATGCCGCGCTTCGGCACTCATCAACACGCATGTTGAACTTGCTTCCGGCCAATGTCCTTTCGACTCCGCTGAAGAAAATTGCGATTTCATAGGGTTTCATGGCGGGAGAAGTAGGGATGAGTTCGTAGCTGTCATCTTTTGTGTCCAGATAAAGAAGATGGTCTTTTTTCGAATAGACTTCGCAGCTTTGATCGAGTTTTCCGCAGGAGACTCCGACATAGTCGTTTTCTGCGGCCATTTCGGTCTTAATCAGCTCTATGTCTGTCAGATGTAGCCCATTAACCGTGCACAAAGCCTTAAGGAATGCGATTGTGACAGCTGCTGAGGATGACAGTCCTCCGATCGGTAGAGAACCCTCGATCACACCGCTTAGACCAACCCGTAGCGGGTATTTTGCGCCCAGTTTGAGCGTGGCTCCGCGAAGATAGTCTGCCCAGTCTCCTTGCTTTGGCTCAGGCACAGAACTGACGTGCCATTGCGCACGCTTTGAGAATTGCAACGATGAGCACTCAATGACCCCATTCTGTTTGGGAGCGAAGGCGATGTGGATTCCTTTGTCGATCGCCAGACCTGTCACCTTGCCGAGCTGGTGGTCGGAGTGCGCACCCAGAGGGCAGACTCGGTAAGGACAGAACGAGAGCCCTTCCGGCTCTCGTCTGTACGTTTCCCTGAATCGTTGTTCGCAGTTCATGACGCTTACAGTCTTGCCTGAAGTGCCTTGCCCTGCTCCTCGTAACCCGGTTTGCCAAGAAGTGCGAACATGTTCTTCTTGTACGCTTCAACACCTGGCTGGTTGAACGGATTCACACCGAGAACATAGGCGCTGACTCCGCAAGCATATTCAAAGAAATAGAACAGGCCTCCAAGGTTGAAAGCGTTGATTTTCTCGATAGAGACCTCAAGTTGAGGCACTCCGCCATCGATGTGGGCGAGCTTGGTTCCGAGCTGCGCCATCGCGTTGCAGTGCTCTACGTGCTGGCCTGCAAGGTAATTGAGCTGGTCGAGGTTTTGCTCATCGGTGTCAATGACGACTTCGCGGTTGCTCTTTTCGATGTTGACAACAGTCTCGAACACGATTCTGTCACCGTCCTGGATGAACTGGCCCATTGAGTGAAGGTCTGTCGTGAAATTGACAGAGGCCGGGAATATTCCTTTAAGATCCTTGCCTTCTGACTCTCCGTAGAGCTGCTTCCACCATTCTCCAAGGTACTGGAACTTAGGGTTGTAGGCGACCAGAATCTCGACTTTTTTACCAAGTTTTGAATAGAGTAGGTTCCTCATTGCAGCGTACTGGACCGCAGGGTTCTCTTCGCTCTTCACAGCGAGAGCTTTCTCCATCTCTACAGCACCGGCTAGCATTTCGCGCACGTCGAATCCAGCCAGAACGATAGGAAGAAGGCCAACCGGTGTGAGGACAGAGAAACGTCCTCCGACATTGTCCGGTACGACGAATGTCTTGTAGCCTTCCTGAGTAGAGAGTGTCTTGAGAGCGCCTTTGTGGGCGTCAGTGATGGCAACGATTCTTTCGGAAGCGTCAGTGTAGTTCTTCTCAATGTGTTCCTTGACAATCCTGAAGGCAACGGCTGGCTCTGTTGTAGTGCCTGATTTTGAGATCACTACAGTGGCTACATTCCTCTCTGCAACGAGATCCATCAGCTCAGCGAGATATTCCTCGGAAAGGTTATTGCCAGCGAAGACTACTTCCGGAGCCTCTTTGGCACCTTTAAGCTGCTTGGCGAAATTGTGGGAAAGGGCCTCGATTGCGCAGCGGGCTCCAAGATAGGAACCTCCGATGCCGATCACAACCACAAGATTCACACCTTTTGCCTTCCAACAGTCACGAACGGCCTCGCATTCAGCGAGCAGAGCCTCCGGTGTCTGAGACGGAAGGTGTTTCCAACCAAGAAAATCATTTCCAGCACCTGCCTCGCTTTCAAGCACATCAAAGGCCGCGAGAGCCTTGCCAACATATTCCTTGTAATCTTCGTCCTTGACGAATGAGGAGCATCCTCCCAAATTGACTTTGACCATATTACTTCAAAAATTAAGGTTAATCATATACAACTTACAAAAATAACGATTTTCCTTGAATATACCCGAATGTGTGCAAGGAATTGCTGATAAAGAAAACCACCGGCTCATGAGCTTGTAGAAGGGCCGGTGGTTCTAAGAAGCTGTTTTGACAGTTGAATATTACCTCTTGGATGTGACGTCAGCCTCGTACTTTTCTACTGCTGAGATGAAGTCCTGACCTACTGGAACACTGTTCTTGAGGTTGAAGTAGTCATAGACAGCTCCGAACGGAAGTGACTTGGCCTCTTCAAGGAGGGCGAGGCGTTGGAAGTATTTGCCGTTGTCCTCGTACTTGCGGAGAGTCTGGAGTGGCTCTAGGAAGGCCTGAAGCATGCACTTCTGGGTCGAACGAGTGCCGATGATGTAGGCTCCGATGCGGTTTATTGATGCATCGAAATAGTCAAGACCGATGTGTGTGCGGTCAAGGGCGTCAGCACGCACAACCTCTTTGAACAGGTCTAAGGTCTGGTCGTTCATTGTGACAACGTGGTCTGAGTCCCAACGTACCGGACGGCTTGTATGGAGCATCAATTCAGGAACGAAGAGGAGCAGGGAGGCGACCATGTCGCTGATGTTTTCGGTCTGCTCGTAGTGTCCGGTGTCGAGGGTGTACATGAGCTTACGGGTCGAGCAGTAGCCGGTCACGAAGTCGTGTGAGCCGACGGTGTAGCTCTCTAGTCCGATTCCGAAGAGCTTTGCCTCAAGGCATGTCTTCATGTCAGGAAGATTCTCTGAGAGGATCTCGTCCAGAGACTGAGCCATTATCTCGCGGTAGCGGAGGCGTTCAACTGTCTGGTCCTTCGAACCATCGTGAACCCAGATGTTCATGATACAAGGATCACCCTGGAACTTACCCATGGCATCGGCTACTCTGCGGCAGCGCTTTGTGTGCTCAATCCAGAAGTCGCGGATGGACTTGTCCGGGTTAGCGAGCGAAAGATCTCCGCTCTTAGGGTGCGAGAAAGAGGTGGAGTTGAAGTCGAGCTTCATTCCGTTCTCCTTTCCCCATTCCATCCAACTCTGGAAGTGAGCCGGCTCAACCTCGTCACGGTCAACGTGTTTGCCTTGGAAATCTCCGTAGATTTCGTGGAGGTTAAGGCGCTGTGTTCCAGCTAGAAGGCTTTTGACAAACTTGATGTCAGCGCGGAGCTCGTCAATGTTACGAGCACGTCCAGGGTAGTTGCCGGTTGCTTGGATTCCGCCTGTAAGTGCGGTGTCGTTCTCGAAACCCATCACATCGTCTGCCTGCCAGCACTGGAGGGAGATCGGGGTTTTCTCAAGAAGTTCTATTGCTTTGTCGGTGTCCACACCGATTGCTGCGTAACGTTCTTTGGCCATCTCATAGGCCTTGGTTATCAAATTTTCGTTCATGCTATTTTTAGTTTGTTATTTAAATTTCAATTAAACGTCCTTGACAGGCAAGGCTTCAATGTGCTTGAATGTCAACCCTCTGGTTAACCTCTTGGCTCGTAGGTGGTAGTCTGGATGGAGTTTCCGATGATTCTTCGCATGTCCCAACGGTCGCCCACAAGTCCAGCCACCTTGGCCTGAAGCATGATGTTGCCTATTGCTGTGCCTTCCATCGGACCTGCGATTACTGGGATGCCGAGCGTGTCAGCTGTGAGTTGGCTCATCAGTTTGTTAGCTGAGCCTCCACCGATGACATGCAGTTTCTCGATTTTGAATGATGCGAATCCTTGAAGCATTCCAATGACTTCCTTGTACTTTTTCGTAAGACTGTGGTAGATGCAGCTGATCATCTCACCATCGTTCTCTGGGACCCGTTGGCCAGATTCCCTAAGGACTGATTTGATTTCAGCATCCATGTCTTTAGGTGCAGCGAAGCGAGGTTCGTCAGGATCAATTGTGGAAGGAAAGTCAATAGCTTCACAAGCCATCGATTCCATCTGGGCGTATGAATATTTCCGCCCTTCACTTTCCCATGTCTTGCGACTCTGCTCAAGCAGCCACATCCCTGTGATGTTCTTTAGGAATCTTGTCGTACCTTCTATTCCGCCTTCGTTCGTGAGGTTATGTTCATAAGACTTCTCATTGATGATCGGAGTCTTGGATTCGATGCCCATCAGGCTCCATGTGCCGCTGCTCAGGTAGGCGAAATTCTCTCCCGATGCAGGTACGGCTGCGATGGCGGATGCCGTGTCATGACCAGCAACAGCGATCACAGGAATTGGCTCAATGCCAGTCTCCTCGCAGATTTCCTTTTTGAGCACACCTACCGTTGTCCCTGGTTGGGTGATGTCCAGCAGAATTGAAGGGTTGATTCCGAGACGTTCTAACAAGTCTCTTTGGAAATCCCTCGTGCGTGGGTTGATGAGGCCTGAGGTGGAGGCGTCGGTATATTCACAAACCATCTTGCCGGTAAGCATGTAAGCCATAAGGTCCGGCATGAAGAGGATCTTGTCGGTTTGGGGCAGCCTAGAGTCGGCTTCCTTGCTTTGTGCGAAGAGTTGGAAAATGGTGTTGAAGTTCATGATTTGAACTCCGGTGATGGAGTAAAGCTCCTCGCGTGGGATGATCGTAAAGACTTCCTCTGGGATTCCATCGGTGTATGGATCTCTGTAAGCCCTTGGCAATCCGATGATCCCACCGTCTTTGCCGATGTGACCGAAATCCACACCCCATGTGTCAATGCCGATGGACTCGATCTTCACGCCCATCCCTGCAACTTTCTTGAGGGCAGACTTGAAATGGTCGAAAAGTGAATTAATGTCCCAGTAATATTTCCCGTCAATTTCTTTGACCGCGTTAGGAAATCTATAGACTTCCTCGGAAGTCAGTTTATCGTTCTCGACTGTTCCTATGATGGCTCTGCCACTCGTAGCTCCAAGATCAAATGCTAGAAAGTTCATAATCATGTGGTACTTTTTCCATTTACAAATTTCGTTTTTTCTGTTTTTTTGCCGTTGAGGATTCTGACATTCTGACTTGGAAATTTGATTGAGAATTATTTTTTGCTATATTTGTGAATCACAACCACTAAGAAAAGCATTGGGAACTATGGCTTCAGTTCATCTCAAATATTTGGCGGTCAATCCGGTTGACCTTAAGTGGGGTACAGCGGTCAATTCCGTTGGCTTTCAAGAGATCGCACCTGGAATGGACTATCCTCCGCGCAACCATCCTTCGCGTTATGTCTTTTCTGCTGCCAGTGGGAGAGTACTTCAAGAGTACCAATTACTGTACATTACCGAGGGAAAGGGCAAGTTTTTTTGCGAGACTTTGGGGCGTTCTAGGGCAATTACCGTCAAGAGCGGCATGATGTTCCTGCTTTTTCCTGGGGAATGGCACACGTATTATCCGGACAAGACCACTGGCTGGAAAGAGTATTGGATAGGCTTCAATGGCTCTTTTATGGACAACCTGATGGAGCAGAACTTTTTTTCAAGAGAGAGGCCTATTTTCAGAGTCAACATTCATGAAGACCTTGTGAATCTCTACATGTCAGCTATTTCTGCGGCTGTGGCTCAAGAGTCTGGTTTCCAGCATGTTCTGGCTGGGATTGTTGACAGGATGCTGAGCCTTGCTTATTTCTATGACCGTAATTCCCAATTCCAGGAGTCAGACACGGCAAACAAGATCAGTCAGGCGAAGGTCATGATCCATTCCAACTACATGTCCATCTCTCCGGAGGAAGTTGCAGCGAAGCTTTGTCTGAGCTATTCCTCTTTCCGCAAGACTTTTAAGGAATATACTGGGTTCTCTCCTGCGCGGTTTATCAACGAGGTGAGGATGAGCAAGGCGAAAGAGTTGCTGACGAACACCGCCATGAGCATCAAGGAGGTGGCCTATAGCGTTGGCTATAATAACCATGACTATTTCTTCACGGCTTTCCGCCACATGACAGGCCAGACTCCGGCTGAATACCGCAACGCCACTCAGGTTGCCAAGTTATAATCCGAGGAGCCGGACGGGGCCGAGGAGGCCGGACGGGAGGAGTTTGTCGGTGGCTTTGTAGAATCGGCGGATGGCTGTGACTGGATGATTTTCACCGGGTTGGACGTCTCCGATCATGCGGTTGCGCCAGACATTTGTCACCTTGATCTCTAGGGTGTTGTCGCCTTCGTGCAGAAGATGCTTGATGTCAGCGGTTCTGAACGGGGCTTTCCAAAGGATTCCGGCAGGGGTGCCGTTGACGGAGATGTCAGCGATGTTCTTTACGACTCCAAGGTCTATGAATATCCTTGCGCTATTTTCCAACATGGTGGAATCTATTGCTACCGTGGTCTTATAGACAGCTGTTCCGGAGAAATACTTCACGACCGGATTCTCTTTTCTTGTCCATGACTCCAATTCCGTGAACTCTTCATCAGCGGAGCCACCGTTCTTCTGCTCGAAGTGCACCTGCCATGTTGTATCTATGGTCTGTATAACAGATGTGTTAGATGTCAAGTCTCTAATGGCTAGAGAATCAATGGTTAGTGAATCAATGTCACATTTTGCCGTTGAGTCTTTGTAATTGGCAAACACCGTGTCAGCGGGAACCGTGATCTGAGGCCTATTTGACAGCACAACAATCCTAGCGTCTGTTGAATACATCGGAAGAGTCACGACCGATCTCCCTTCCTTGGCAACGACCTGAATGTCCGAGACTTCACCATTGTCAGGATTGAATATGGCCGCGAACTCTCCTCCGTCCCTGAAGCTAAGCTCTACATCAGCACAATCCCTGGAGAAGTTTCTCACCCAGTAGATCTGGGTGCTGTCTGGAAGACTTCTGTGGACATATTTAAAGTCCCCGTAACTGTCCGGTGCATTCGCTGGTGCTTCAACACCATCCACCTGCCCACCTAGCGAACCATCCACCTGACTTCTGAGTGAACCCTCTCGGTCACTGAGTGAAGCTTCTCGGTCACTGAGCGAACCATCCCGGTCACTGAGCTTGTCGAAGTGACCGGAGACGCCTTGCGATGTAGCTTTGACAGGCTCAGTGACCCTGACACTGAAATCAGGAGAGATCCCGCATCGTTTAAGACAATCTTCCAGTCCATGGGTGAACACATTCTTCCTGTGCGAATGCCAGACATCCTCAACAATCGAAGCAAAAGCCCTGTCATCAGCCTTTAGTCCAGCGCATTGCTTGGGTTCTTTACCACAGATGATGACCCCAGCGTCAGCAAACTCCTTAATCTTTTTAAGAATATCCAAGGACATCACTTCGCAATTCCTGTCCAACCACAGAATCCTGTAACGAGCTCCCGATGGGGCCACAAGCGTTCCATTCTCAACTTTTACCCCGGTTCTGAGAACCGTTGGGTTGGCGAAATCGTAGTTGTAACCGTCCGGAACTTGAGGCAGAGAGCTGAAGGCGTCTCCACCGTAGAGTCCTGTGATGTTCAGATCCTCACCATAATATAATAATATGTCAGCGACTGAGATCCCTTGCTGTAGCATCGCGCTAGATCTGGCAAGGTAGTCAGTGAACACTCTGGCATATTCAGCCCACGTCTCATTCCGGTGAAACCATTGTCCATAGCGGAACAGTTGAAGGCCTGGCAGGTACTTGTCATTAGGCTGCGAGGCTGACTCGTGGATGACAAATCTATTTAGCCCTGAGCTGAGTCCAACGTCTGCGATGTACTTCATGTTTTCTGGGCAATAGGTGTAGGCTCTTCCTTTGTCTCCGTTCACTGAGAAAGACTCCGCTGCAACCAAGGGCTGGCCGTAGATGTGAGAGACGGAAGCAGATTCCCTGACATCGCAGATGGCAGACGGTACCGATGAGCCGGTGGGTGTGTTTTCCATCCAGATTGCTGCCATAGGAATTGTGGCCTTTATTTTCGGATCCATTCCGTCACCGATGTAGGCACGACCACCCTCGTGGGACTCCGTGTAGCGTCCTGAAAGACCATATTCATTGACAATGTCATTGATTCTGTCATAGTTTTCGCAGAACAGTTCACCCAGAGTCTTGCGCCAGTCCCAAAGAAAACGTTCGCTCAACTGGGAACTGCCGATGATTTCTCCTGCGAGGACCGGCAGCCAAGGGACCAGGTCGTAGCCGCGTCGAGCTTTAAATTCCTCGGCAAGTTTTGGCGTCCATGTGTAGGATCCGGCCTCATAGCTGTCAACCAGTAGGTAGCGGATACCTTTTTCTCCGAGCATTCCGCCCGCTGCTTCCTTGTAAAGATCTACATAGGTGTGGAAATATCTCATCCATGCGTCCTGATCCAACTTGTCTACTTCCAGTCCGGTCGCTTCCGGTGATGCCGGGTGGTTGATTTTTCCGGTTATCGACCAACCGAAGCGGTAGATTCTCCATCTTCCGGCTGGCAGCGAGCATTCAAGCTTCCCGTCAGCGGTCATCCGATCCGTGAGGTCGATGATGTCTGAAGTTCTGATAGCGTCTTTTGAATATGGCGTGTGGTATTTCCAGAAATCGTGAACTATTCCGAATCCGCCAAGCTCTTGGCTATGATTTACTTTGGAGACTGTGAACAAATCGAGCGACTGAAGCTTTTCTCCTCTGACTCTGAAGAACTGGGCGCAGGTCTGGGGAATGTCAATAGTTAGGTACGGCAGCACTGTCGGCTCGATGTCGCAGACTTTTCTCCATTTTTTGCCGTTGTCACTGCATTCAAGAATATTCTTGCAGTCTGGTTTGCCGCTCCTTGGCCTGCCTGACATCGCCATACTTTTGAGTGTCAGGGCCTTTATCGTCTGTGGCTTCCTGAACTCAACTTTGATTTCGCTGCCGCTTACCTCAATTCTTTCAGCCAAAGCTTTCATTGATTTGTCTGAATATGGCAGCCTTACAGCAAGGACGTATAGATCCTTGCCGTAGGGTTTTACCTCAATGCGGTCATTGTCGGTGTAGTAGTCTTGGTAGGGGCCGACAACATTGTACAGTTCAGGGAGTTGGATAGACAGCTTGCCACCTCTGGTGTCCACTGATCTCCATTCAAGTTTCTTGACTGCATCCTCTGGCTTTACCCATTTTCCTCCTGTGGAACTCCATCCTGGAGCGCTGGCGATCGTGACATCCATGTCAAGAGAGTCAGCCAGATTCAGTGCGAACCTGAACGCGTCCTTCCAGCCTTCGCTTAGGTAGGGGAGTTTGATTTTTGCAGCTCTTGGCATGTTGATTCCTCCTGCATCGAACTGATGGAATCCTCCGATTCCTGCTCTGTTCATCCATTCGATGTCTTTCCGTATGCCTTCTTTCGAGACATTCCCATCCATCCAGTGCCACCATACTTGTGGTCTGGCTGCTTTGGAAGGTGTTTGAAATGTCTTGACAAGATCTGACGTGTCTGATTTCACTTGTGCTGATGTCAACTTTTGACCTGATGAAAATGTCAGAATAACCGCCAATGACGCTAGTGTAGCCTTGAAGTTCATGTTCGCTTGTTTTGTTCGTTCAAAGATAATCATCATGGAGCACAATTTCAAGCCTTTGTTCGAAGTGTTGCCGGCTGTCTTTAAAAACTGATGCTTTATGTTTGATTTTTGGCAAATAGTCAAAAAAACTGATGCTTTAACAGTGTTTGGCACGGATAATGCCTATAAGCGTTTAGAGTTAATTGGTTCTAATAGGATTAGTTTTTATTCTGGCCTATTGATTTATGAGAGCTATTCTTCATACGTTTTATTCATAATTAGGTTTGTATTAAGTGGGAAAGGTCGGGGCTGCGAAGTTCCGGCCTTTTTTTGACTATGTCAAAAAAAGGCCGGAACGTGTTCCTCCTCCAACCCCTCAGTCGCTACGCGACAGCTCCCAGAGGGAGCGCCACCCTCCACCGCCTCCCTCGCTGGGAGGCCCTGTCGCTTCGCTCCGTAGGGTTTGTCAAAAAAGGCCGGAACGTGTTCCTCCTCCAACCCCTCAGTCGCCATGCGCTGCGCGCTTTTACCTTACCTTTTGTCAAAAAAAGGCGGGACAAGTCTAGAAAGCTGTTATTGAGGTCAATCGAATAATGCTGATGCGGAGAACAGGTGACGAGAGGTCATGGCGGCCCTTTACCCGGATAGGGCGCGCGAAGCGCGTAGGCCGCCATGGCCTCTCGTCATCTGTTCCACAGACCAAAGATACACGTACAATTGTCCCTGCGGGAGCTAAAGCTTGCGGTGCTTGTAGGAATCGATGCAGCTAGGGATGATGCGCTTGTACTCTTCGCTGGTGTAGAGCGGAGATGAAATGATAAAGTCAGCAGTGCTGCGGTTTGTTGCGAAAGGAATGTTGTAAAGCGATGCCAAACGAACTAGCCCCATCACATCGTTCTGATGCCCCTGCATAATCAAGTTGTCACAGAAGAACACCAGCATGTCAATCTTACCTTCAGCGATCATCGCACCAATCTCAAAGTCACCTCCGAGCGGACCGCTTAACATGCAAACGATAGAAGGAGTCTCCGGCCCCAATTTCTCCGTAAGAGCTTCTGAGACAAGACGCCCAGTCGTGCCAGTGCAGTACAAATGACAATGCTTCAGTGAACCAGCGTTGTAACGGACCCAATCAAGAAGCTCCTGCTTCCTAGAATCGTGAGCTACTAATGCAATGTTTTTTATCATATTCGTAAAAATTATTTGTTTTTACCTTCGTTAGTGATTCTAACCTTTTTCATCTCCCGTGGACCGCTCTCGTACGCAGCCGCAGCCCTCTGCTCGCGCTTTTTCCTCCCAATAAAAAGATTCCTGAAAAACTCCTTGAAAGTGTTAAACTCCCTTTGGTAGGCAATGCCGACCCCGTTTCTCTGCGTGTTGTCAAGGTAAGTCGTGTAGTCGTCCGCTGAATGAGAGAATAGAGTCATTCTCAACTGTCCGGACTTGTCCAGTTTGATTTCTATGTCCAGATTGCCGACCACATCTGCACCCGACGAGGATGAGTTGGAATATTCCCTATTCCCGACATTGCCGTTGACGATGACTCTGTTGTTGAAAAGCTGCGTCGAGACAGCCACATCGAATATGTTTGTTCCGCTTTCGCTAGACTGGTAGTTCAGTCCAAGGTCAAGCGGAATGTCGAGCTTCTGGAGAATGTTGTTCAGTTGCCCCGCCATGATTTCGGCTACATTTGAGTAGAGCACATTGGTGTTGTTCACGACTCCAGACTGCTCTTCCGGCATGAAACTTCCGGAAATGAGCAGGGAAAGGAACTGACGTTGGACTTTGTCCTCTGTGTTCAGAGCACTCTCAACCCTTGATTTTGTGGTAGGGTCAAGATCCGGAACTTCGATTGAGAATGAAAGTTTCGGCTCGCGAAGTTTGCCAGAAACACATATTCCACAATTTACAACCCTTCGAGCGGACACAGCGGTAGTGTCTGCGATTAGAGTCGCCACAGACGCCTTTGTCGAATATATTCCTTTGATGTCCAAGTCACTGTCCATCACATCCCCGTTGAAACGAACTGTGCTGCCCTCCGAGATTGTGAAATCCCTTTTGGCAATGTCCATGGCGTTGAAATGGAAATTGCCTGACCTTAGGGTGTAGTCACCGTTGATTGAGAACAAATCCCTTGCAGGACGAACCTCAATGTCAACCATGCCTTGCCCACGCCCACTTAGCACGTTTCCAGCAGCCCTGTCTATCTCTACATAGGCTTCGGTACCTTGAGTTGCGTTAACTCTGAGCTTCAGCCCGAAGTCATTGCCTTTAGCACTGCCGGACGACATTTTGCTCATCATGGCATCGTAAGGATCGATGAAGACTTCTTTGAAAGCTTGCTTGAAGGTCAGCAAGTCGTTCTTGCCGTCATTGGATGCGTTGTCTATAGGAATATGCAGACGTCCATCCTTGTCAGTACGCACGTTGACATCCAGCAAGATGGCTTCGAACGGCCCTTTGACCTGAACATCTCCGCTTGCGAACAGATGACCGTAGAATGCTTGATTGTCATCCTCGGTCATGTTGATGGCTTCGACACCACGCATCTTGATTCTGGTGTCCATCCGAATGTTTTTCAGATGGTCGAACAGAATACCTCCGGTAACTGTTCCGGTCCCATCGAATCTGTCCTTTAGGGTGACATTGTCGAAAGACAATCCTTGGTCGGTGACAGAGAATGGCCCTGAGGCATAATAAGGTACATTAGTAAACCCGACTTTAAGAAGAACATCATCGAATCGGGTGTTCTCGCTTTCTAACGAGAGCGAATTGGTCGGACCACTGATTCTTATCTTTCCGCTGAGACTTCCTCCCATCTCACTGAAAACAGAACTTAGCAATGGCGCAATGCAGCCAACATTGAGACTATCGAAATCGGCTGTGGCATCGACCTCCTTGTTCTTTAAGAAATAATCACCTCTGACATCCAGCGTCCTTTTTCCATCAATGTCGTTCTTGGCTATAACACGCATTTTCCCGTCATCCAGAGAGCCGGCCAGCCGAAGTGTCCCCATCCTTTGCCCGGCTATTTCAGTGGAATCCGAGGTGAGATTCATCATCAGCCCAGCATTGCTTTTCCATGGCGAGGAGATGATTGCATGGCCTGTCGCCAGTCCTGTGATTCCGAAACTGTCACCGAGAAATTTGTTCAGCAGTCCAAGGTCGAATTTGACAAGGTTGACAGAAAGCGTGTCCTTTGCAGTTGATGAATATCCACCATTGACCTTGATTGACTGGTCAGCACAGATGGCCGTCAGATTATCAATCCGTACATCCTTGCCAATCAAATCAATAGCAGATTCGGACACGTTCCATGCATCATCGTTGTACCAGATGTAGGACGGATGAGTCTTTGCGCTGATTGTAAGCACTCCGTGCCTGTCTCTTCCAAGCTTTCCAGAGAGGTACATTTCTCCTTTGTTCGCTAGCTCAGTACCGTTGTCGTAGGTGAATCCTGCCCCGAATCTGTCGTCTTTGGCAAAGAGCATCAAGCTGTTGTTCTGGATGCCAAGACCAGACACGGTAACAGAGGAAGACTTCATTGATGCATTCAAACTGCTGTCTCTGTTGTCGATGCTGAGGTCAATGTCTTTAAGGTAATTTTTGTTAAGGGCAATTCTTGGTGACTTGACGGAAGCGGTCAGATTGCCGTCTTTCGCGATGTTAAGGCGGATTCTTGAGCCTTGGGCAATGTAAAGTCCTGGCTTTAGGAACGATAGTATGTCACGAGCATCGCTGACATCAAGTTTTAGATCATATTCATCATTTCCCCATTCCGCGGTCTTCCCTTTGTAGAGTGAAGGAAGTTCCCTTTGTACTGAGAGTCCTTGAACATCTTTAATCAGACCAGTGAAAGGCTTTGTACCAACATAACTACCATTGACAAAGCTAGATGTTATGTTGACCCTGTTGACATTGTTGTTGGAATGTGACTTTATGCAGATGTCTCCGATTTCGTGCTTTCCGTTGTCATTCTCAAGTGTCAGCCCTAGGATGTCCAGATCTCCGAGCAGATCTCCTCGGCTGATGTTCATGTAGTTCGCGTTGATCCTGCCGGAAATTCTGGAGTTCTCGCGTTTGTCCAGATTTAGGGCATGAAGGTCAGCGTAACCTATTGAAGCATAGAATTTATAGAGCCCGTTCCGGGTTTTGTCTGATAGTGTGAACAAGCCTTGGAACAAGAAATTAAGGTTCGGATCGCTACAAACAATCCTTCCATCGAAGGCGTTGTCTGAATATGTCCCTGCGGCTATAATGTTGGAGTAGTCGTAACCCAGAGCAGACAACTTTTCCACGAACAAAGTGTCGATTCTTAGACTAGTCTGCCCTTTGCCAAATGACATGTCCATCGCGCCCCTCAACGTTGTCTCTCCGATTTGTTTGACCCCAGCGAGACGCCCGACATTCAGATTCCTTGCCGAGATGTTACCTCCGAGTCCTATTGCTTTTCCTTTTTCAATCAGATCTCTTAAATTGACGTCTGCTGTAAGAGAACCAAGCGATGAGGTGACATTGCCTTTAGCCCGGAGTTTGTTCAATGTGCCTTTGGCGTTGCCGGAAAAATGGAACAGAGTTCCGGAAGCAAACCTTGACAGATCCACAGATGCGCTTGGCGCGAATCCTCTGATGAATTGTCCGAGCCCTTCGGTAGTGAATCCGAGACCTCCCAACTTGAAGTCCATCGTTGTCCTGTCGATGTCAGGAAGCCCTGACAATCTCCCATCCAAAGTGCCAGAGACTCCACTAAATGATTCTGAAAAGGTGAAATTCTTGATTGACAAATCTTTGACAGGTCCTTTGACATACGCGTTCCTGAGAGTGACTATGGATTTCATTTTGCTAAGGGAAGGGGCGAAGTATGAGATGCTTCTCATGTCCACCCGACCGTTAATAGCATCACCTGTCATCAGAACCTCATCCATGTAGTTAGAGAATGAAGCTACGCTGGAATATTCCATAGCATATTCATTCATCTTGAAGTCAGACCATAGGTCTTGGATGCGGAGGTCCATGATTGAAGTTCTGCCTTTTTCAATTGTGGCCTTTCCGGACAAGGAGAGAATTTGGTAGCCGCTTCTTTCGGTTACCTTGAGTTTTTCGACCGAGCCGACAACTCGCTCACCGTCAAATGTAAGATCGTGGACTTGAAGATCTTGTGCTGTGACATCAAGGTTTTTCCAGTCTATTCCGTAGTTCCGAAGCTCTGCATCGCTTTTCCTGTTGACCATTCGAAATCTGAAATCCCTGATTTGCACCCTGTCGGCCTCAAGCTTAATGCTAATGGGCTCCTTGTCTTTCTTTACTTCTGATTTCTTGAAGAGTCTGCTGATGTTGCTTCCTCTCGCGTCACTGGCGAGCACGAACATCCCATCTTGAATGCTGACTCGTTTTAAATGCACGATTCCATCGTTCCTGAGACCCTTGAGGGAGAAAGTTGTCACCACTGACCCGGCTTTGGCGATAGTGTCCAACTTGTTGCCTAGCCAGTCGTCCTCTGGAGCATCGTCTAAAATCACAAAGTCTTTGAGAACCAATGCTGTGAACGGTTTGATGTGAACCTTGGAAAATTCGATGCGCCCGTTTAGGACATTTCCCAAAGAAGCCACCACTCTTCTTGCTACGAATGTCTGAACTGCTGGAGTCTGAACCAAAATCCAACAGGCGAAGAGCAATGAAGCTATCGCCACAATGACACCCCGGAATATTTTAAGAACCTTATTCAAATGACGGCTAGCCACGACAGTCTGTGTCATGGGCAACTTGTAACAACAAAGATACTAAATATCCGTTGGATTGACGAAAATAGTTGTATCTTTGTCACCCGAAATTAGTCTTTGAAGAATATGTCTGATTATATCCTTGGAATCGAATCAAGCTGCGACGACACATCGGCTGCCGTGATTAAGGACGGATTCCTGCTCTCCAACGTGATAGCGAGCCAGCAGGTCCACAAGGATTATGGAGGTGTCGTTCCTGAACTTGCCTCCAGAGCCCATGAGCAGAACATTGTGCCTGTCGTAAGCCAGGCTTTGGCCAAGGCCGGGATCAAGGCTTCGGATCTAACCGCCATAGCGTTCACTCGCGGTCCGGGGCTTTTGGGTTCCCTTCTTGTCGGCACTTCATTCGCAAAAGCACTAGGAGTGGCCTTGAATATTCCTATAATTATGGTAAATCACCTACAAGGGCACATCCTCGCTGACTTTGTAAAGCAGGAAGGGAAGGAGAATCGCCAGCCAACGTTTCCGTACCTTTGTCTGCTTGTTTCAGGGGGCAACTCTCAGATTGTCAAAGTGAACGGACCATTGGACTACGAGATCCTCGGTCAGACCATTGATGATGCCGTAGGGGAGGCTTTCGATAAGTGTTCCAAGATGATGGGGCTCGGCTATCCAGGTGGCCCGGTGATTGATCGGCTTGCAAAGCTTGGAGATCCGAACCGTTTCAAGTTCGCTAAACCGCAGATTCCGGGACTTGACTACAGTTTCAGTGGTGTGAAGACCTCGCTGCTTTACTTTGTTCGTGACGAGATGGCCAAAGATCCGGAGTTCATGGAGAAAAACAAGGAGGACATTTGCGCTAGCTTCCAGAAGACTTTGATAGACATCCTAATGGACAAACTGATCAAGGCTGCGAAGCAGACCGGAATCAAGGATGTGACCATCGGTGGGGGAGTCTCAGCCAACAGTGGTCTGCGCTCCCGGATTGAGGAAGAGGGACGCAAGCGCGGCTGGAACACCTACCTTCCGGAGTTCAAGTTCACCACTGATAATGCCGCCATGATCGCCATAGCCGGTTGGTTCCACTACCTTTCAGGCGAGCGCACCCCGCTTGATGTCGCCCCTGTCTCCCGCATCGCGGATTATTAATGAATATGCAAGATGAATATATTTGGCTATATTCCCACTGCGTGCCATTCTGAATCATTTGTGGTTGTAAAAATTAATGAAATTTGGAGCGAAGCGACCGAAGGGGTTCGGGGAATCCTTTCCCCGTGCCCCTCAGGGGCTGTCACGAAGTGACTGGGGGTTGAAGGTATATTGCTGGTTTTGAATATTGATGAATTAATTTGTAGTTGTAGAATCTGTTTTTAGGAAAAGGATATGATCGAATTTGAAATGACCGGCCGCGTAGGCCGAGACCTTAGGCCGGATGATGTGAGGATTGTCGCGGCACGAGAGATGAACCTTCGTGGCAATGCTGTGATCAACGTGATTGATCCTACAAAGTCCTACCAACCGACTTTCCCGAACGCTGACGCCACTTGCGTGATAGCAAAGCGTTCAATTGACGCGCGAAACGATGTGATCTACCGTTACCGCATCGAAGGCTACAACCACCGCTTTGAATCTTACGTTCCTTACGAAATTCCTGAATATAAAGATGTTACTACCGCTGAGCCAGTGATTATCATCGGGGCTGGCCCAGCTGGAATGTTTGCTGCCCTCAAACTCTTGACGCTTGGACTCAAGCCAATCATCCTTGAAAGGGGGAAGAACGTGCGCGACCGCAAGTTCGACATGGCTAGACTTACTCGTGAGGGCGTTCTAGACCCAGAATCAAACTTCTGCTACGGTGAAGGTGGAGCCGGCACATTCTCCGATGGCAAACTCTTCACACGTTCTTCCAAGAGGGGGGACATCAGGGAGGTCCTCTATCAGTTCGTAAATTTCGGTGCAAGCCCTCAAATCCTCGTTGATGCGCACCCGCACATTGGAACTGACCGATTGCCGAAGGTAGTCGAGAACATCCGTCAGTGCATCGAGTCTAAAGGTGGGGAGTATCATTTCGGCACGAAAGTCACAGACATTACCCGCAATGAATACGGCATGATAGAGGTAAAAGCCCTTGATTCAGAGAATCTGACGAAAGCTGGTAAACCGAGTGAGCAGAAATATTCAGCGAAGAAGGTCATTCTTGCCACTGGCCATTCCGCCCGTGACATTTATGAGATGCTTGCTGCTAAGGACTGCGCCCTTGAGGCTAAAGGTTTTGCTATGGGAGTCCGTGTGGAACATCCGCAGTCCCTCATCAACGACATCCGTTATCATGGTCAGTGGGAACCTGGAATGCCTGCTGCGGAATATTCATTCACAGAGCAGGTTAACGACCGTGGCGTGTTCTCTTTCTGCATGTGTCCCGGTGGGGTTCTGGTGCCTTCCGAGACTGAACCTGAGACCATTGTGATGAACGGAATGTCGAACTCGGCTCGAAGTGGGAAGTTCGCCAATGCTGGGGTAGTCGTGCAGATTAATCCTGAGGATATTCCTGAGGAATATGCCGATAAGGGGGCTTTTGCGGGTCTTGAGTTCCAGAAGGATGTAGAAAGAAAGATGTGGGAATATGCCCACGAGCATTCCGATTCAGAGAATCCGTTTGCGGCTCCGGCACAGAGAATGGTTGATTTTTGTGAGGGTGAGGAGTCAGAGGATCTTCCGGAGACTTCCTACAAGCCGGGTGTCGTTCCAGCACCTCTTCATGAGATTCTTCCTCCATTCATCGCAGAAAGGCTTCAGGATGCATTCCCTCTAGTGAACCAGAAGTCTATGCGGGGGTACTACACGAATGATGCTTTGCTTATTGGTGTCGAGTCAAGGACGTCATCTCCGGTCAGAATTCCAAGAGATCCTCAGAACTGTGAGGCTGTTGCTTTCCCTGGGCTTCTTCCTTGTGGTGAGGGGGCCGGCTATTCCGGTGGCATTGTCTCATCGGCCATTGACGGAATCAACTGTGCGGTTGCCGCTGCCCGTTCCCTCTCCGGAGCCGAACCTGACGCCTAAGCCTGCCAACTGAGCTTAAATATTAATAGGTCGCTGAGCTTGTCGAAGCGCACTAACGGAAGAATTGGCAGCCAGCTAAGCGGTGCCTCTTCGCTACGAGAGCCAGAAGTCCCTCTCAACCGAAATTTTGCACGTTACCAAAATTTCTGGGTTGAGAGGGACTTTTGGCTCTAAGATTAGTTCAAGGGATGTCCATCGGTGATTTTGTGCGAAAAGATGAGTATCTTTGCGGTCGTAAGAGGACTTTGGTTTTATGAAATTGAACAACAGATTTTTTTACGGATTGTTGGTGGCGTTGGCGCTGCTAGCAGCGGGGTGTTCCAAGGAAAGTACAGATCCGGTGCTGGGCCCTGAAACTGAATTGTCTGAAAATCCTAAGGTTAAGGCTGCGGTCAAGACTATGGTGTCAGCTGCGGCTAAGACTGAGGCAACGCTTAACGGTGTGGCTGTCTGGCAAGAGGGGTATGCCCCTTCTGGTGCTTGGCTAGGTGGGACGGACAAGGACACACGCCATCAGATGTGGTCGGTGACCAAGACCTTCACTTCAATGGCCATTGGAATTGCAGTGGGGGAGGGAAAACTTTCTCTTTCGGAAAAGGTGGCTCCGATGTTTCTTGATGAAGTGGCTAAGGCTGAGGAAAGCATGAGTGATCAGCAAAAAGCTAATCTTGAGGCACTTACTGTCAAGGATCTGCTGATCATGGCTAATGGCCACACAAAGGATCCTACGGTTGAATATGCTATGGAATATTTCAAGAAAAATCCGGTGGGCACGCTCCGTTATGTTCACAATGAATGGGTTGATGTTTCTGGGCTTCTGACCAAGTTCGACGCGACCTTGCCTGGACTGTTCTTTGAATATCCTTTCGATGCTGTTCCTGGAACCAAGTTCTGTTATGACAGTTTTTCCTCCTGCATGCTCTCCGAAATCATCACCAAGAAGACTGGAGAGACCATGGCTGATTACCTCTACGAAAAAATGTTCAAGCCATTGGAACTTGACAAGCCGGAGTGGGAGGATGTCCATGGAATAACAGCTGGGGGATGGGGACTCCATCTGACAACGGATGAGATGCTGGCTTTCGGTCGCCTTCTTCTTAATGGCGGAAAGTGGAACGGGCAGCAGATCATTCCTGAGGACTATCTTAATGCTGCCATCAAGGACAAGATAAAAGACAATATGAACCGTGGACAGGACTATGCCACAACCGGTTACGGGTACCAGATGAGGACCCGCGCAGATGGCTCTCTTTACATGGCCGTTGGCCTTTTCGGCCAGTACATAGTCATGATTCCGAACAAGAAGGCCGTAATTGCTTTGACTTCGGCAATGCCGTTTGACGCTGACAACATACTTGGCGACCTATCGAAGGTAATGGATCTTCTGAATGGAAATCTTGACTCAAGCGTTAAACCATTGGAATTGGCATGGAAGTACATTGTCCCGAAACTCTAGTTGGATTGTTCCCACTAAAATGACTGCAGAAGAAGAAAAGAAAGAGACCTTGGCTCCGATGATGGATAGTGGCGTTCATGCCGGTTTTCCATCGCCAGCGCAGGACTACATCAATTCGTTCATTGACCTCAACAAGGAGTTGGTCCGCCATCCTGCAGCGACATTTTTCGCCCGTGTGGTTGGGGATTCTATGGTTGATGCTGATGTGAACGAGGGTGATGTTCTGGTGGTTGACAAGTCCATCGAGCCGAAAGAAGGAGACATGGCTGTCTGTTTTATCGATGGAGAGTTCGCCTTGAAATTCATCTCGTTTAGGGATCCTGCGTTTGGCGGAACGAAGAGCGTCAAGGCCTCCAAACCTGGCGTGTCCTATGATATTCTCCGGCATCAAAGAATATGGCTGCTTCCGGCCAATGAGAAATATCCTCCAATCGAAGTGACTGATGCCAATGACTTTACAGTCTGGGGAGTCGTCACCTATGTCATCAAGAAAGTGTGTACGCGTTAGCAGATTGCAACAATTTTTTCGTCTCGTGCGAGAGAGCTTTCCAGCCGGAGTTGGAAGGCCGTCCAGTCGTCGTGCTGTCCAACAACGACGGCTGTGTGGTTGCGCGTAGCAACGAGAGCAAGGCGATGGGCATCAAGATGGGGACTCCGTTTTTCAAGGTACGTTATCTTGTAGAGCAGGGAAACTTGGTGGTCCGCTCGTCTAACTACACTCTTTACGGTGATCTTTCGTCACGTGTGATGTCAATCCTGGCCGAAGTCGCTCCGAGATTGGAGGTTTATTCGATTGACGAGGCCTACATGGATATGGACGGTGTCGCTCCTGAAAGTCTTCCAGGAATATGTTCGGCATTGGTGATGAAAATCCGTCGTTGGACCGGTATCCCGGTCAGCATAGGAATCGCTGACACCAAGACTTTGGCCAAGGTTGCCAACCATTTTGCCAAAAAGTACAAAGGCTATAAAGGAGTCTGTGTCATAGATTCTGAAGAGAAGATTCGTAAGGCTTTGGCTCTGACTCCTATAAAGGATGTCTGGGGAATAGGCTGGCGAGGTGCTCCGAAACTGGAGTCCGCTGGGGTCAAGACTGCTTTGGACTTCATCCAGAGGCCCTCCGAGTGGGTCCGTAGAATGATGGGAATATCCGGGGTGCGGACGTGGGCGGAGCTTCAGGGTCAGCGCATGGTCGAGGATGAACGAGATGAAAAACGCAAGAGCATCTGCACTTCACGTTCGTTTGACAAAATGGTGACTGACCTGGATGAGATGACACTCCGTGTCTCGGACTTTGCCGGGAAATGCGCTGAAAAGTTGCGCAAGGATGGCACAGCGGCATATTCAGTTGGCGTGTTTATCCAGACTAACCGCTTCCGGGACGACCTGCCGCAGTATTTCCCGAACGCCAGCGTCCGGCTTGAGGTCCCCGCCAGCAGCACCCAGGAGGTCGTCGCCGCTGCATTGAGGGCGTTGAGGATGGTCTTCCGTGATGGCTTTGAATATAAAAGGGCCGGAGTCACCGTTTCCGACATCGTGGAGTCCGACGCGATTCAGACTACCCTGTTTGATTTTGATCAGGAAACACGTGACCGTGACGACCGAATCTCCAAGGTCATGGACTTGGTCAACACCTCCGGCAAAAATGTCCTGAGGCTCGCCACCCAGCGTCCCGGCCACTATTCCGACGGCATCCGCCGCGAATTCTGCTCTCGCCTCTACTCGACCTCCTGGTCAGATCTTTTGGAGATTAAATGAGCGCAGACTTATTCAGCCTGCGCTCGTGCATTGTGATGTAAGTTAGCTTATACTATTTCACCTTCTCCCTCTTGCCGAGCATCTTGCGGACGAGGAGCGGCTCGTTGGTCGTTATACAATCGACACCGAGGTCGATCATGTTCTGGATGTCCTTCTCCTTGTTGACGGTCCAGCAGTTGATGCTCATCTTGTTGTCACGCGCCTGCTTGAACCATGTCGGGTTCTTTCCGAAGACCTTGTACTGGTAATCTACTCCGTTGATTCCGAGCTTGGCGAGTTCCTCAGGGCTCTTGTCCTTCTCTAGGTACTGGACTGTGAAGCCTGGGCAAAGGGCAGCGAGCCTCTCGCACATATTCAGACTGAATGAGATGAAAATCACTCTCTTAGGATCGTACAGCCCGTGCTCCTTGAGAGCCTTGACGCTTTGGTCAACCATGTAGTCCTCGTGAGCCTTGTCGATCTGTTTCTTGAGCTCGAACACCAGCACGGTCTTTTTGCTCTTCTCGCCCTGGGTGAGATATTCATCCAGCGTAGGGATTTTCTCTCCGTTTTTCAAGCGGCAGTCCTTGAAGTCAGCGTAGTTGTGATCCCAGATCCGCATCCCATCGATGTCCGGATCGTGGTGAACCAGCATGACGAGGTCGGAAGTGATGTGCACGTCGAACTCACTGCCCCACAGCCCGTTCTGCTGTGCCAGCTCAAGCGATTTGATGGAGTTCTCGGCATATCCAGCCTCCTCGCAGTTCCAGAATCCTCTGTGCGCCGTCACCGCTATTTTCTGCGGAGCGCACGAAGCGGTGAACGCAACAATGGCAGCCACCACCGCAACCTTAGCAATCTTTTTCATATTCATTGAATATTACAATATTTAATATTTCCATTTTTCGTCCTATCTACTCGGTTCACAGCAATCATCCTTGATGATTATAATAACAAAAGTAGTAAATTATTGCCGGTAAGACAACTTGTTGTATGCTTTAAATCTTGATTATGCTCAATATACATAAGTTTTTATGTACTTTTGTCCCAAATTATAATGATTACGATGAAAAGAGCATTATTGGCATTGGTATTATTCGCAAACACGCTCAACGGGCTTGCACAGGTTCCGGAGTATCTGCCGGAATGGAAAGAAGGCTACCTTGACATCCACACTATCGCTACGGGTAGAGGTGACGCTGCACTAATCATAATGCCGGACGGGACATCGATGATGATTGATGCTGGAGACAACGCCAAGGCGAAGGACACACAACATCCCGACAACACTAAGAGACCGGGTGAGTGGCAGGCTATCTACATGAAGCACTTCATGGCGCAACTCCCTGACAAGGAGAACCTTGACTATGCGATGGTGACACACCTCCACAACGACCACATTGGTACGGCAAAGGACGCGCTTCCCGGTACGCATGGCTACGTTCTTTCAGGGATTACCCTCGTGGGCGAGCATATTCATTTCAATAAATTGGTTGACAGGGCCTACCCCGACTATGACTTCCCGTCCAGAGAGAATGTCCTGAACGCCAACAAAGGGTTCATCGAGCATTACATTAAATTCGTTAACCATTCAGTAAACAGTGGCACTATAGCGGAGAAATTCGCTATAGGAAGCAAGAGACAGTTTGCGATGGTCCACAATCCGAAGAAATACGCCAAGGAGTTCGAAATCAGGAATCTGGCGGCTAACGGTGAGGTGTGGAAGGGGCACGGCAGGAAATCAGTAAAGATGTACAGCGGAGATCCGACCCTGTTTGACGAGAACATGAACTCGTGCGCCATCCGTCTGCGTTACGGGAAATTCTCCTACTACAACGGAGGTGACCTTTCAGGAGGCAACTGGCCGTCCATATTCAAGTGTATGGAGAGGGACTTCGAGACTCCGGTCGCCAAGGTGTGTGGCAAGGTGACGGTGATGAAGGCTAACCACCACGGCTACTACGATACATGCAACGCGTTCTTCATGCAGACGTTGTCACCGCAGGTGATCATAATCGATGCCAGAAGCCAGAATCATCCCGTGCCTTCCACTATGGCAAGGATCTCCGACCCGCAGGTCTGGAGAGGGGAACGGGACTATTATATCACTGTGGATCAGGCCCGAAAGAAACTCGGTGAGGAACTCTGGAGCAAGTTCAAGCCATGGGGGCACATTGTCGTCAGGGTGTTCCCTGGAGGAAACAGTTATCAGGTATTCGTCCTTGACGCCGACTCGACGGACTACCGAATAAAGTACAGGTCTGAAGTCGTCAACCTGTAAACGATGACCGCCTACAGACACCTCTGCCGTGCGTCAGAGTGCCCTTCTGGCGCACCGGGCTCTTTGGAATCTGATTCCGTGCGTTGAAGTGACCTTCTGGCGCACCGAGGTCTTTGGAATCAGACTCCGTGCGTCAGAAACAGCCCTTCACGCACGATTATTTGGCGATGTTCCGCCAATCATCCGGGAAAGTCTCCCTTACCATGCTGGAAGAGATCAGACCTGACAGTTCTTCTGCCATCTTTTGAACCACCCCTGTCGTCTTGTAGCCCGAATATGGTTGGTCTGTGAAAATGGCGCAGACAAGTGCATATTCAGGGTCATCCTTCGGGAAGAATCCTGCGAATGTCTCGCCCGCTTTGGGGAAGCTGCCATATTCATTGAACCTTGAGGACGGAACATCCCGGCCTCCTGCCAGCTCGATGTGCGCACCGACAATGTTTCCTGACGCCAGCGCTCCGTAGAATGTCATCACGTGCAGAGGAGACACTTTCATTGAATATCCTTCCGAAAGAGCGTGGATCGTGGATCCGGTCCACCCGGTGCTCTTGGGGTCGGGCATCTCCACAAACTTCACACCCTCGACTTCTATCGTGTTCCAATCATCTTCCGGAAGGAACGAACGAAGCGCCGCGACATAGTGTCCGGGAATATTCTTGTATGCTTCCGGAATGCTTCCGGAGGCGATTGATTCCTTCAAGTCCGTTTCCGAATGGACCAACCCGTCGTCAAGAGCCACGGTCCATGTCAAAGGCTCCATCACGGGGCCGGGCTCGTAGCCAAGGCAGGCGGCGAAGTTGTGATATTCATTGGCCTTCTCATCCCGGCTTAGGTTCACCATGACGGGTACATTCCCGCTCCAGACGTTCATCACCGTAATGCAGGCTCCTTTGATCCGCCTGTCGCCCCGGAGGGAGTTCCGCAGCAGCGAGTCTGCTTTTTTCTGCCAGCAAGAGTCGATGGTGGTCTCCCAATCCCGTTTCTTGTTTTCGCTCTTCATGGCCGAAATGCCTCTTAATCTTGGAGTTGTGGCCTCTTCCGAGAATTTGGTAGCAACTTTTTCCGGGACTCCTGTCATTTGGAGTCTCTCCGGCTGCCGTGCAGAGAAAACCGCGCAGACAATGGCGAATCGAGGTTCTTCTTTCGGGAATATCCCCGCGAACGTCTCCGCAGCATAGCCGCACCACCTTGACGCTGAACTTCTTCCGACAAGACCCGATGTGCCATATTCATCAAACATCTCCAAGATGAGATTCCTCTCTTCTCCCAAGATTTCAGGCTCTTCGTGACGGCTCTTTTTCACGATGTATGGGATAGTCCTGACACCGGTCGCGAGTGTGCTGTAGAATGCCGCGATGTGAGTGGCGGTTATTTTCATCGTCCACCCTTGCGCGAGTTCGTCAACCATCGATTCCGACCAGTCCTTGGACTCGGGACCATTGATACTTACATCACTGGCTTCATGAATGTCCTCCCGGATGTAGCCTTCCTGAAGCAGGCATTCTTTGAACGACCTGGTGAAATGCTCCGGCATGGCCTTGTAGGTCTTCGCTATTTTCTCCGACGAGATTGCCTCCGCCATCGTCTGGTCCGGCTGGAACATTCCATCCTTCATCGCTACCGTCCAGACTAGAGGCTCCATCACCGGCCCTGGTTCATAATCCAACTCCATCGCCCTGTTTCCAAGGCCGTAACCAACGTCAGATTTGCGGCTTAGGTTAGGTTCACGACGACCGGCAGCCCTCCGTCCTTGACATCCATCACCACAAGGCACGCCTGATCGAACCCTTCGGTCTCTTTGGCATTGACCCACAGCAACGAATCCACCATCCGCTGCCATCCAAGATCAATCGTCGTCCTGACGTCTTTCCCTGAATACAATTCCTCCTCATGAGCGCCGATCAGTCCGCTGCTGTTGTTGAACGGGATGTCCGGGCTGTAGTACCCCAGCACACTTTCCGCCAGCGCTCCGTCACGGTAAGTCACCTTGTTCGGGCACATCTCGACTGCCACCTTCTTTCCTCTCCTTTCCCCGCGCCCGAAGCTGGCCAGCACCTTCCCGTTCCGGTCCAGCACATGCGCCTTGTAAACCAGATTATCCACCCTTCTGAAAGTCAACCATCTTGCTCCAAGTGTGATCACGGCCAGGGCCAGCGTACCTGCCAGAAAACGGATGGCTATTCTATTTGTTGTCATGAATCAAATGTTTTATGAATTATGGAGTGTTTTTTCTTATTGAATCTATCACCTGACCGCATGGTTCATCACAAAAACAACCTGTTCCTGATTTTTCGGTGAGGAGTGCCAACGTGCGTGGGGTGTGGTGGAGAACCGTTCTGTAACCTGATTCAGGCTTCTGATATAATGCCGAAAAACTGGAAATCAAAATTATTTTGGAGGTTTGATTATTTTGCATTATCTTAGCAAAGTCATTAAGTGAATGGCAATAAGAGTTTAAAAGCAGGCATCTATCCATCAAATGGGTGTCTGCTGTTTTTTTTTGAAATATCAGCCGAGGGGAAGGTGCTGAGCTGACACGGAATGTTCTTTTACAAACTCTAATTGATTTCACTTAATGAAAAGAACAATAGTTGCGCAGATCATAATCTCCATTAGGATGGTGATTATCAGGCTTACCAAAGTGAAAGCGTACAAACGCGTCCGTAATGGTAAGATTGAGAAAGTGAGAAGCCACTATCGCAGGTATTGATGGGACTTGTGATGGATTAAGCCACTTTTGAAGTATTCTTCGTTTCCATTCTATTCCCCTCGGCTTTTGTTTTTGCCAAGTATGGTCTAACCTATTTTGCTTTTTTAGGCGCATATTCAGTTCTTTGCGTATATTCTTGTGCGCGGATCCTTGCGTTCCGTGCTTTTCTGGCATAGTCCTCCGCCTTGTCTTGGCTCGCCCATCACAGAACCCTCTCGCAGTCAAGCCCGACCCTCAGTGCATAAGGCTTCAACGAAGCCATCGCATCATTCATTGTGTGACCGCACAAGACTTTGGAGCAACAAATCTACCATTTTGGCGGCAGATAGGGTCCCAGGTCTTTCTTCGCATATTTTTCAGCGGCGCCTGGATATATGATACGCAAGTCAATGGTAGGAGGAACTATCCCGTCATTGACTATGTTCAGGATTCCGTCCTCTTTGCCGTCGCTGCCAGGACTGTTGCCCCAAGGATTCCTCATGGAAAACAGTGCGCTTGAGCTGTTGCTGTACATGAATGAATATGCGTGAGCCGTGACCGTCAGGAAGCCTCCCACTGACAGACCACCTATATTGAACCCTCCAATCACAATCATATTTTCCGTTAAGCTCAAGTCTACTATAGATTTCAGATTGTCTGCCGACACTGTGTTAGGTGAATATGCAAAGCTGTTCCCGTTGCCTGTGAACAGTGGGGCGACGTGCTCGCTGCCGATGCCATAGATGTCCGGATTCACTTTATAGATGTAATTCCATTTCATTATCGCCTTTTC
>CAKUSF010000003.1 GCA_934678915.1 uncultured Bacteroidales bacterium | reverse complement strand
CTTAATATCTTGGGAAACATGGCTATTCATTGTTTAGATGGTACATGTACGTCACAGAGGTGTGTCCTTTCGGGTCAACTACTCGGTTGAGGCGGTTCTTGCTGTCATAGCCATAGGTGGTTGAACGTCCGTCTGGACCTTTCTCCGACAGAAGCCCGACCATGTCGAGCCATTCATATTCCCACTTGTTGGTGCTTCCGTTAACTGTCTTGCTTATGATGTGCGTGCCGCTGCTGTCCCACTCATAGGTGATGAAGGCCCCGCCAGGCAAATCGGCCCGTACTGGACGAAAAAGACTGTTGTACCCGAATGTAGCGTTTTTAGTCAGCGAGCCTGATGGGATGACGAACACTGCGCTTTCATCTTTTAAATACGGAATCTCAGGAGCATAGTGAATGATTGAAATTGGGCGCGGATTCCCAGATGTCACATTGTAGCCTATATGTTCAACCGAAAGCACATAAGAGCCGTCATTTGTGCCTTTTGTCTTTGCTATTTTTGTGATGGCCGAGCGAAGATGCGATGGACAGGCCACATGTTCGTCACCGTAGTACTTGTAGTAAGTTGTAAGAATTCCAACGGTTCCGTCAATGACACTTTCTGTTTCTTTCTGTCCCCTGTCATTGTAAGTGTAATCGTTACCAGATATTAGTTTGTTCACACCATTGCTGTCATACCTCCTGTCGTAAGAGGATTGCAGGTAGGTGGACACAAACTGCCAGTCCATCCTAGTGAAATCGACGAAGGTGTTGAAAACCATCGACTGAGTCATTTCTGTCTTGACCGTGTAGCTGTTGGTTGTTTCGCGAACCAAATTTCCGTTAGAGTTATACTCCTTCCGCGAGTCAAGTTTTCCTCGTCTACTTCTGTAGTCTGTCCTTGCCGGCAGCAGGAACCTTCTGATGTAGGTGTAATCTTCAACACCACCGGACTCCCCTATTCTGAACTCGCTGTTGACAGGGACTTTCTCGTAAGAGACTGTACCGGACAGGTCCGTTATGAACACATCCGGAAAGTCATCCCATGTTGAGAAATGGTAGTCTATCCATGATCCGTCAGGATACCTCTCCCTAACATCGCTGTATGCCACTTCAGGGTCCCCTGCGATGCACGGCTGAAAACATTCAGACGAGTACCCGATTGCTGTCAGGTAGCAAGGATTGCTAGCGACATAAAAGACATACCTGAACGAGAAAGCATAGCGTGGCATCTTCATGAGGGTCCCGCTGCTGTTTGTTCTGGATGCTCCGTTGAGATATTCATAAGTAATCGTCCTGGACACACCATCGCTTACGGTCGTGAGGGACCTGACCCTCATTCCTCCGGGAATGAAGCCGGCAGTGTTTCTTGTAATGTCCAGAATCGAGCCGAGGCTCCTGTCAATGAGATACCCCGCAGTGTTCTGCTCGTACTCGATGTCTGAGTGTCCACCGGTCGGATAGGTGATTCTTGTCATGGCGCAGTTTCGGGCATAGTGGATGTCAGGATCCTTGCCAGTGAATCCAGTGTTGAACTGCTCGTACAGACCTTCTGTTCTTATGTTGTTGTAGTTTAGATGTTGTGTGATTAGGCCTGTCGTCCGCTTCCCGTTCCAATAGCCCCAATGGTCCAGATCGTTAGTGTCGTTGTACGGCAGGAACAATGTAGTGTAGTCAAACGTGTACCTGCCGAAAGAAAGCCCTGTGACACTTTTAAGAAGCACGCGACTGTTGGTATAGTTTCCGAGAGTCGTCTTGGCAAGCTGGATGTTCTCTATTTGCCTTCCGCTCCTGTTGACGATGGATATTCCAGACAAGTTCCTTGTCGGAGAGTAGGACATCAGGTGACATTCTCCATGGTCGAAGCCGGCATAATCAAATGCAGGTGACGCATTTTCATCGAAAGTGTTTGCCTTGTAGCTTAATCTTATCAGTGTGTCCGAGTTGACAACCACCTCCTTGAGTAGCGGATAATACGCGGACGAGCCTCTTCTCTCATACCTAGGCGTCTGGTACTGAAACGAGTCAAGGCTAACGCCCTCAATAACGGGAGAATATGCCTTCAACACGGAAATGTCACGCTGATGTACGCTGTCAAAGACGAAGTCAACCTGGTTGCCGTTAGGTGACTCTATCCTTCTGAGCCTCCATGCCGAGATGGTTACGTTGTTTGGGCTCTCGCTTTCGGTCGTGTTGTACTCTATTGATGTCAATGTTCCACCGAATATGTACTTGTAGCCCTTGCCTGTGGTGATTGTGAACTCCGGAGTCTGAAGGCGGTCGTATTTGTACATGTTGGCTTCTACTGAATATTCGCCAAATGGTCCGGACGTGTTGAACACATGGATTTTACCATCGGTCCCGATCATGAACTCTCCGGTGTTTCCAAGAAAATTGAAATGGAACAAATCTGGACAGAGGTCGTACCTGCTTCCGTTCGGGCGTTCCATGTATGGCTCATCCGTGAACAGGTCGAAATTGTAAGGATCCATCGCTGGGGTCTCAACACGTTCCCTATTAGTAATCTTCCCCGTGATCACTGTACACCCTCCCTCGGTCAGTACTCCGTCCCGAACGGTCTGCCAGTAGCCGTTCATGTCCGCCTCTTGTGATGCCCCCGTCATCTCGTCCGGCAGCCCGCGCACCTCCCTCGTGATAGCGCCTCCGCAGTTCAGCGACCATCCGAGCGCCACGGCGCCGCTGTGGACGGATGGGCGGAAGCCGCTGTAGGAATATTCAAGACTCACCGGGATGGAAAAGTCCTCGTCGGTGTAGGTGTACAGCGGAAGTGAATAGTTCATCGTGCCGGTGTAAAGTGACGGCTTCAGTGAGCCGTGCCGGGTCATCTTCCATGTGTCCACGGAAGGGGTTATGTCGGTGTTGTAACTGAACGGTTCGGCAGTCATCTGGGCGTGAAGATCCACAGATGCAATCGCCACCGTGGCTAATAACGCCAAACGGATGGCTTTGAGGTCTGGTTTCGGGATAGCTTTCATAATGGTTTATTGTTATGTGTCACTTGACGCTAAGTAACGCATTTTCGGGCAGAATTGCAAATAAAATTTAACAAATATTTAGCCATCGGTAAGTTAGTTCACCGTGGCTATCTTTCAATTCTTTTCAGATGTGCGATTATTGGCCTTTTTTAGTCTCTTGTCAAAGTCTGTCCCCCGATGAACTCGCGCATGATGGAAGTAGGAGGAATCGCTGAGATCTCGCTCGGCTGGAGGGCTACGATGTAGTCCAAGAACTTGAGAAGACGCACGGCCTCGGAGTAAGCTGGAGAGTTCGGGGATATTCTGCGAAGAAGCGGCTCGGCATAGTATTTCAGCATCGGCAACTCGAAGATTAGGGCTGAGTTGAACAGCACATCAGCATTCTCTTGGAACGGGAAAATATTCCTGCTTTCTCCTCTGCGCACGCTATTCCATCTCATGATTGTCTCCTCCGGAGTGATGCCCCTGACTCGATTGTCGCGTACCATTCTTCGGAGCAGGCGGTTGTCGGAAGTGGACATGTTGTTGTTCTCATCTATGTTCAGTGAGGTGAGGGCTGAGACATAGACTCTGAATATTCTTGAATTATCAACTGCTGAAGTCATCTCTGGATTGAGAGCGTGGATGCCTTCCATGATCAGAATATCCTTTTCCTCAAGACGAAGTTTGTTGCCTTCAAAGATTCTGTTGCCGGTCTTGAAGTCAAATCGTGGGATTTCAACTTCTTTACCCTCAAGTAGTTCGTTTAGTTGTTTGTTGAGGAAATCCAAATCCATCGCATAGAGAGATTCGAAATCATAGTTGCCGTCTTCGTCTTTTGGCGTGTGCTCCCTGTCAACGAAATAATTGTCTAGCTCTATAACTTTTGGCTTGAGCCCCAGTACTTTACATTGAAGGGCAATTCGCAAGGAAGAAGATGTCTTTCCACTGGAAGACGGCCCAGCTATCATCACAATTCTCTTCGTGCCCCTTTCAGCATAGATTCTGTCCGCTATCCTTGCGTAGTTCCTTTCGTGAAGAGATTCAGCCAGGTTGATGATGCTGACAGCTTTGCCATCTTTCACCGCTTTGTTTAGCGTCCCGATGCTCTCGATGTTGATGATGGAGCACCAGTCGGAATATTCCTTGAGAGCGGCTGAGATTTTGCCTTGCCTTTTCATTGGCATAACCTTGTTGAAATCGGTCATCATTGGGGATTGGAGGCAGAATCCGTCTCCCATTCCGCTAATGTCGAACACCTTAAGGTAGCCTGTCGAAGGAATCAGCGGACCGTGGAACGTGTCAGCTTTTCCGTCCAGATAGTAAACGCTGCAACTGAATGTGCCGAGACTCTTCTGTAACTCTGCTTTTTGTGGCTGATTGTTCTCAATGAACAGTTTCTCGGCTTCCTCGGAAAACATCTTGACCTTAGTGAAAGGAAGGTCCTTCTCCACAATCTCCTTCATCTTTTCCTTGATCCTGTCGATTTCCTCGTCTGTGACAAAATAGGCTTTGTTTCGCCCGTCTTCGTTTTTGCCTTTCTCCACAATCTCGCAATAGAGCCCACTTGGAAGCGAGTGGTCGATCACCAGCACCTTGTCAGGATAGAGTTCCCTCACTGCATTCTGGAGCACAAAGCACAGCGACCGCACGTAGCTTCGTCTCCCGTCCGGATGGTTGTACCCGATAAATTCCACCTGATGCAGGTTAGCCGGCCTGAAACTCAGCTCTTTAAGCTTGTTGTCCACCAATGCCGCCAACACGTCAAACTTCTGCCCCGTCTTCTTGTCCGTGACTGATGAGCAGTATTTGTCAGCCAGAGTCTTCAGATCTTGCCCATTTTCGATTTTATGATTCTTGCCGTCATTGACGCAAAACAATGTTATCTCATTCTTTCCCATTTTCGTTTATTCGTTAAAAGAAATCTCTCAAAGTTAATCAAAAATGATGTCAAACTTACCGTTGTAACAATAAATTAACATTTTGCATCGCACCTGATTGCTCAATCAAGAAATAATGACTATGTTTGTGAATATTTAACCATAAGTTATCACTAACAAAGATAGTAGCATAATAAATTTGAACGTATGAAAAGAATATTACCGTTTGTCTTGGCCATCGCCATGGTGGCGATATCTTGTACCAAAGAGAGTAAAGAGGAACCGTACAACCCTGACGGGTCCCCGATTACTCAGGCGCAGGCCTTGGAAATTGTCAAGGAGGACATTGATGAGTATGATTTTGTTTGTGTAAGTAAATCGATTGTTAAGAAAGGTACGAAATTTCGGACATGGGATGGACATGAAGGCACAGTCCTTCGCAAGTCATGGATCGTTATCATTAACACTGAACCTTTGGCGAACAGCGGTCGGTTTTGGCTATATATCTACATAGATCCGTATACGGGTAATGCGGACATGGATTCTTGGGAATGGGGAGAACCAGATAGCTTTGAGTGTGATTTGGTAAAATGCGAAATTGGATCATCGGTGAATGATGAATCCATCGCTCTTCTTTCTAGTGTTCCGGTTGTCCATGCCTCAGTTTCTGATTCTTCATCGGATAATTGGGCGGTGATTATCAGTGGAGGGAAGAATCTTTCATACGTATGACATTTTTACCAATGAAGCGAAGTTATCAAGATGTTTTCTGTCCGTTGTTGTGAGACCAGATTATTGTAGATTGAGATAAATAATTAACGCTTGAATGTATGAGAAGAATATTATCGTTTGTTTTGGCTGCCGCCATGATAGCGATTTCCTGCACCAAAGAGAAGGAAAACAATGAGGGACCGTACAACCCTGACGGGTCACCGATAACCCAGGCGCAGGCCTTGGAAATTGTCAAGGAGGACATTGATGAGTATGATTTGGTGTTTATTAGTAAGTCAATTGTAGATAAAGGAACTAAAATTGATACTTTTTTTGGACATAATAGTGCGGTTCTCTGTGAATCATGGGTGGTTATAATAGACACGGATCCATGGGCAAGTGGAGGACGAAAATATTTATATATCTATGTTGATGCTTATTCTGGAAACTCCGATAAGGACTCCTGGGAGTGGGGTTGGCCGGAAGGGTTTGAGTACGTTTGTGTGAAGAATAATTTGAGTGAGTTGATAAAAACAGATGGTTCGATGTCATCCAACAGACCTTCTTTACAAGGATTATCACAAACAAAATCAACGTCACTATTATCAAATAATTGGGCAGTCATAATCAGCGGAGGAAGGAATCTTTCATATAATTATGAGCGTTATTGGAATGACTGTTCGGAGGTCTATAAATGTCTTCGGGATGTTTACAACTATAGGAGAGATCGTATTTTAGTCTTGATGTCGGACGGTGTTGTCGGCAGAGTTTGACAGGCGCTTGAATAAATATTAAAACTTGGATATATGAAAAGAATCACGTTCGTAATTTTGGCTGCCGCCATGATAGTACTACTTTCCTGTACCAAAGAGAGTAAAGAGGAACCGTACAATCCTGACGGGTCCCCGATAACCCAGGCGCAGGCCTTGGAAATTGTCAAGGAGGACATTGATGAGTATGATGTGGTCTATGTTAGTAAATCGATTGTGAAGAAAGGAACAAAGTTTACATCATATTCGCACCATGATGGTATTGTCCCTTGTGATGCTTGGATGGTTGTTATAAACACAGAACCGCGGGCAAACAGTGGAGCCTATTGGCTGTATATATATATTGATCCATATACGGGTAAAGCTGACAAGGATTCTTGGGAATGGGGCATGCCTGAAGGGATTGACTGTGATGTGGTTAAATATAATTTAGTTAAGCAGGCAAAGAGTAAAACATCATCATTGACTTGTGCGCATGTTGTCGTTAAGTCAATGTCTTCTGTGAATGTGTCAAACAACTGGGCGGTAATTATCAGTGGAGGGGCTAATCTTGATTCAAATTATGAACGCTATTGGAACAATTGCTCTGCGATATATAAATCTCTAAGGCAAGTATATAACTATAGAAAGGATAGAATTTTCGTATTGATGTCTGATGGAACTTCGCAGAATCTAGATCGCATAATGAATGACGGGACCTATATGTCTTCTCCGTTAGATTTAGATGATGATGGAGCCAATGATGTGAATTATTCTGCCACGAAATCAAACATATCAACAGTATTTAATTATCTTCGCGATCATGTGAGCCAGAGTGAGCAGGTTTTAGTTTTTGTGACTGATCATGGTAGCCGGTATAACAATGAGTCTTATATAACCTTGTGGAATGGTTCGGAAATTTCAGCTGTTGAGTTCGCTAATGAAATAAGCAAGGTCAATAAGACCTCTAGAAAACATGTTGTCCTTGGCCAGTGTTATAGTGGAGGATTCGTTGGACCACTGTCTTCTTGTCATAATATTTCAATTGCCACAGCCTCTTCAGCGGAACAAAAATCATGGGCCAACAGTGACTTGTTATATGACGAGTTTCTCTATCATTGGATAAGTGCTGCTGCAGGTAAGACTCCGGACGGGGCAATAGTCAATGCTGACCTAAACGGCTATGACGGAGTCTCCGCGGAGGAAATATTCCGCTATTCCCAGGATAAGGATGAAAAAGACGAGATTCCTCAATATGCATCCAGCCCGAGTCCCATGGGAGAGAAGTACGGTTTGTCAGGCGAGGAGTTCGGCTATCCTGTCTTTACCGCTGAGTCTCGACATTTGACATCGAACGCAGAAGGATATCTTTTCGAACTGTCGAACCTGCCGAGAACATACACAACAGCGTGGTCATCAAATAAAAAAAGTGTCTATTTTAGGCAAAACACCCAGAGTTCAGTCCGAGCGTTTAAAAATACAGAAGATGCCATGGCCGAAGATCAGGTCAAGGTCGATCTTACCACATCATTTAAGACCTATTCATTCAAGTCTGACATTTATTTGTGGGAATCAGGGATTAACTTCACGGAGACGTTGATCGGAGGTTCCTTAAGTGGAGGTACTTTTTCCCTACCGTTCAATTGTTCGGATGTGACATCTTATGAATGGATGATAGATGGAGTGGAGTATGAAGCTATCAACAGCAGTGCTCATTTCATTGATTTTGTGTTGACGGGCGAGGCCCCAGAGGAATATGCGGTTTCTGTGTCATTCGAGAATCCGTTGGGCAGCGGAACGACAATCGTAAGACGTTTTTACCAATGAAAAGAAGATTGATAAATATTTTGTTTTTAGTGTTGCTGCTGCCGTCAGTCTCGGTGTCCTGCATAGAGCCGATAGACCTAGATGCTGGTGAGGAACCACAGGTGGTGGTGAACTGCATACTGACGGAGGATGACGTCCAGACATTGGAGATGTACTACACCCCGACCTCGATAGACGGAGTCCGCCGTCCGGTCGAAGACGCTGAGGTGATTCTAAGGTGCGGCTATGCCGGTGCTGGAAAGTTTCACTATGTAGGAGAAGGCCTATGGCAATGCGAGTATAGACCCGAATATGGCAAAGAGTACAATTTAATGATAGTGATGAAAGGTCAAGTCCTTAAGGCATCCACAAAGTTCCCGGCTGACGTGACTGTGGCCTGCTATGGTCGAAGACGTAACATCGGTGAAGGACGTCATAGGATAAACTACCTAATGTACTCATACGAGCTGCGCCTTTTCGACCGCTCCCCAGACTGCCCTCGTTATGGTTATCCGTGCCTTCAAGCCAGTCACCTGTGGGCATTTCCTAAGGACAAGGGATGGGGTGACGACTACCAGAAATACATAGCCACTAGCCACCTTTGCGCTGATGACTTCAACCTTACCTCCCTTCGTGTGAGAGACCTTCCATGCTTCTCGGCAGACTCGCTCAAGGCGATGCGCAAGTGGCTTCGTGAGGAATTGGGCTGGTATCCTCTTAAGATGGGCGACCTAAATGTGCATCAAGGCTTTGTCCGCATCGACATTCCCCAGTATTACCATAGCGGAAAGACACAGGAAGAGCTGAAAGATTCCCCGATATATACTGACATATCCTTTGTTCTGGCACGTTCGTTCCCGACTTCGTGGTCGAACTATGAAGGCCCGTATCAAGAACCGGGTGGTTTGTATGATATCTACATTCTATCGGACGAAGCAGACAGCTACTTCAAGGATGTTTACCGTAAGCATCTCAACAAGGACAATTTCCTGTTTGAGTACGACACTGAAAACATCTATTCGAACATCTCCGGTGGTGTCGGAGTGTTCGGTGCGATGATTCACCGGAACAACGAAACTGGGATAAGGGGCTACCTGAATGATTTTGTACAGAATGACAACGAACAGGAGTAGAATTATAGTATAAAAAGCATTATATTCGTAGTTATGTAACATGTAATTATAGAATAAATTTGAACGTATGAAAAGAATATTGCCGTTTGTTTTGGCTGCCGCCATGGTGGCGATATCCTGCACCAAAGAGGGTAAGGAGGAACCGTACAACCCTGACGGGTCCCCGATTACTCAGGCTCAAGCCTTGGAAATTGTCAAGGAGGACATTGATCAGTATGATTTGGTTTATTGTAGTAAAACTATAATAAAGAAGAACACTAAGTTTGCAACATTCAATGAACGTTATGGTATTGTTCCATGTGATTCTTGGATAATAATGATTGATTCAAATCCTTTGCAAAATGGAGGCTCAAAATGGCTTTATATTTATGTTAATGCATATTCCGGTGACTCTGATGTGGATTCATGGGAATGGGCGTTGCCTAGAAATAATATTGAATATGAATGCATTAAGAATGTATGGTCTGGAAAGAGTACGAAGACTTCCTATAGATCGGAATTACATATAAACAGAATTCAGGAGGAATCAATCCCTATGGAGTCTAATAATTGGGCAGTAATTATTAGTGGAGGATCAAACCCAGAATCGAACTATAGTCGTTATTGGAATGATTGCTCTATCATTTACAAATGTTTACGTAATATCTATAACTATCGCGATGATCGTATTATTGTCATTATGTCTGATGGAAAATCTGACGCGATTGATAGATATGATAGTCGCACGGAGACATACTCGTCCTCTCCGCAAGATTTGGATGGTGATGGCATTGATGACATCAACTATTCTGCCACAAAATCAAATATCTCCAAAGTGTTCGATTATCTTGAAAGCAATGTGTCATCTGACGAGCAAGTTCTTGTCTATGTGACAGATCACGGTGACATACATAATGGCAAATCATCTATTTGCTTATGGAACAACACTATGATAATGGCCGATGATTTTGCCATGGAGTTAAAGAAAATCAATTCTTCATCAAGAAAACATGTTGTTCTAGGACAGTGCTTTAGTGGTGGAGTTATTGCTCCATTATTGTCAGCATGTGATAATATTTCCGTAGCTACAGCGTCAGCTGGTAATGAATACTCATTTGCAATGGAGAATGGAGAATATGATGAATTCCTCTATCATTGGGTAAGCGCTGCTGCAGGGAATACTCCGGACGGGGCAATAGTCAATGCTGACCTAAACGGCTATGACGGGGTTTCCGCGGAGGAAATATTCCGCTATTCCCAGGATAAGGATGAAAAAGACGAGATTCCTCAATATGCATCCAGACCGAGTCCCATGGGAGAGAAGTACGGTTTGTCAGGCGAGGAGTTCGGCTATCCGGTGTTCTCCAATCCGCCATTGCACATGACATCTGGTGAGGTGTATTCCGCTAGCCTGTCCAATCTGCCTGCCTCCTGTACTATAGATTGGACAACGATGCGTAGCGGGAATATGTCTATAGATCCCGTGTCCCCGTCGTCGGTGCGTGTGAGGAAGATCTGTGAGTCACCGATGGTTGAAGATTATGTCAAGGCGGAGGTGAGCACATCGTTCAAGACATATTCCTTCAGACAGGATGTCTATCTTTGGGAGTCCGGAATCCATCACACTAATGGTCTGATAGGAGGTTCGCTGTCCTCCGGCACTTTCTCACTGCCTTTTGGCTGCCCTGATGTGTCATCCTACGAATGGATGATAGACGGTGCGGAGTATGAGGTCATAGATGCTTCCACGCACATCATGAATTTTGTGACGACTGGTGAAATTCCGGATGAGTATGCAGTTTCCGTGTCATTTGTGAACCCATTAGGTGGTAGCACGACAATAGTTAACCATTTTAACCAATGATGAAGTTATCTCTAACAGAATAAAGGATAGTAACATAATAAATTTGAACGTATGAAAAGAATATTATCGTTTGTTTTAGCTGTCGCCATGATGGCGATTTCCTGCACCAAAGAGAAGGAAAACAATGAGGGACCGTACAACCCTGACGGATCCCCGATAACTCAGGCGCAGGCCTTGGAAATTGTCAAGGAGGACATTAATGAGTATGAACTGGTTTATGTCACAAAGTCTATTGTGAAGAAAGGAACAAGTTTCAAGCCGTCTTTGTCAGTTTCGAGAATGGTGGAAGTTCGTCATGATTCTTGGATAGTGATGATTGATTCGGATCCAAGGGCAAATGGAGGCCAGAAATGGCTATATATTTATGTTGACGCTTACACGGGTAATGCCGATGATTACTCTTGGGAGTGGGGACTCCCTAATAAAGAAAAAATAGACTTTGAATGCGTTAAAAATGATCAAGACAAGTATGCCTTGAGTGATAAACAATCGTTCTATTCTGTATCATTAATGCAGACTAAGGCTGCGACTTCAGAGTCAAGCAATTGGGCTGTTATCATTAGTGGTGGCGCAAATACAGAATTCAATTATGAGCGTTATTGGAATGACTGCTCGGAGGTCTATAAATGTCTTCGAAAAGTTTACAACTATAGGAGAGATCGTATTTTAGTCTTGATGTCGGACGGTGTTGTCGGCAGAGTTTGACAGGCGCTTGAATAAATATTAAAACTTGGATATATGAAAAGAATCACGTTCGTAATTTTGGCTGCCGCCATGATAGTACTACTTTCCTGTACAAAAGAGGGTAAGGAGGAACCGTACAACCCTGACGGATCTCCGATAACCCAGGCGCAGGCCTTGGAAATTGTCAAGGAGGACATTGATGAGTATGATTTGGTTTATGTAAGTAAATCGATTGTGAAAAAAGGGACTAAGTTCCAAACGTATTATAATCATTATGGTACGATCCCTCGTGATTCATGGGTGGTTTTTATGAACACTGACACAAGAGCTAATAGCGGACCCTATTGGCTTTATATCTATATTGATCCATATACGGGTAATGCAGACATGGATTCATGGGAGTGGGGATATCCTGATACCTTTGAGTATGATATGGTTAAATGCGAAATCGAGTCATTATCAAATGATACTAAGGCCTCTTCTGTTCATATGTCGATTCGCCCTGCTTCTGTAACGAATCCGTCTAATAATTGGGCTGTAGTTATTAGCGGAGGAAGGACTCTTTCATAAGTCAGACGTTTTTACCAATGAAAAGAAGGTTGATAAATATTTTGTTTTTAGTGTCGATGCTGCCGTCAGTATTAGTGTCCTGCATAGAGCCGATAGACCTAGATGCTGGTGAGGAACCACAGGTGGTGGTGAACTGCATACTGACGGAGGATGACGTCCAAACATTGGAGATGTACTACACCCCGACCTCGATGGACGGAGTCCGACGTCCAGTCGAAGACGCTGAGGTGATTCTAAGGTGCGGCTATGCTGGGGCGGGAAAGTTTCACTATGTCGGAGAAGGCCTTTGGCAATGCGAGTATAGACCCGAATACGGCAAAGAGTACAATTTAATGATAGTGATGGAAGGTCAAGTCATTAAGGCATCCACAAAGTTCCCGGCTGACGTGACCGTGGCTTGCTATGGCAGAGGGTATGATGCAAGCGAGGGTCGTCATAAGAAGGGCTATCTGATGTATTCTTACGAGCTGCGCCTTTTCGACCGCTCCCCAGACTGCCCTCGTTATGGTTATCCGTGCCTTCAAGCCAGTCACCTATGGGCATTTCCAAAGGACAAGGGATGGGGTGACGACTATCAAAAATACATAGCCACCAGCCACCTATGCGCAGATGACTTCAACCTTACCTCCCTTCGTGTGAGAGACCTTCCATGCTTCTCGGCAGACTCGGTCAAGGCGATGCCCAAGTGGCTTCGTGAGCAGCTTGGCTGGTATCCTCTGATGATGGGCGACCTAAATGTGCATCAAGGCTTCGTACGCATCGACATTCCCCAGTATTACCATAGCGGAAAGACACAGGAAGAGTTGAAAGATTCTCCGATATATACGGACATATCCTTTGTTCTGGCACGGTCGTTCCCGACTTCGTGGTCGAACTATAACGGCCCGTATCAGGAGCGAGGTGGTTTGTACGACATTTACTTTCTCTCCGACGAGGCCGACAACTACTTCAAGGATGTTTACCGTAAGCATCTCAACAAGGACAACTTCCTGTTTGAGTACGACACGGAGAACATCTATTCGAACATCTCCGGTGGTGTCGGAGTGTTCGGTGCGATGATCCACCGGAATAACGAAACTGGGATAAGGGGCTATCTGAATGATTTTGTACCGGGTGACAGAAAATAGGAATATATTCGTTTGCTGAAAAAGAAAATTAATGTCATGAAAAGAAGAATATTAGTTTTGGCATGGTTGTCTCTATTACCTTTGTCAATGACGTTCGCTCAGACGAATGAAGTGAAGGACACCTTGCGCGGATCTGTTGTGTTTGGAGAGAAGAGTGGGGCAAGGGAAGCCGGCACACGGATTATTAAAGTGAAGGATTTCAAGAATATGGTGTCTGCGGTAGGTAATGCTGACGTGGTCAAGTATATTCAAACACTCCCAGGGGTGTCAACTGGTGGAGAAGGGTCGTCCGCATTCTATGTAAGAGGCGGGAACCTAGGAAGCAACCTTGTCACTTTGGATGGTGTGCCACTCTATGGTTCAAGCCATTTGCTAGGTTTTACGTCGGTATATTCACCGGATGTCATCTCTAATGTGATGTTTCAAGTGGGAGGGTTCACTTCGGAAGAAGGTAACCTTACAGCATCTCACATAAAGCTTACAAGTGAGGAGGGCGACTTCAATGGCTTTCATGGCAAGGCTAATGTGAGCAATTTTATTCTTGGGACAAGTTTCTCGACTCCACTGCTAAAGGACAAGATCTCTTTTATCGGCTCTGTAAGACTTTCGCCAGTCGGTTTGGAGCTTAGGGCCTTGAAGGGTCTGTCTTCAGCGTTAGACAGTATCGGCAGTCCTAGAGCCCTTGTCTATGACGCTTTTGGCAAGGTGAATTGGAAAATCAATGACAAGCATAGCCTGTCCTTGAGCGCCTTCAACAGCATGGATGCTTACAGTTATGACTATGGCGTGAACTCTGAGGAGCACATCCAATGGAGTAATTTAATCGGGAACCTTAGGTATGTCGGACGCTTTGATGATTCGTGGAGCCTCCGTGCCGGACTATCTTACAACAAATTCAGCAATGCGCAAGGAATGGTGAAAATTCTTGGAACAACAGACAACAATCTCGCTGTCCATAGTTCCATTAATGAGGCAACGCTATCAGCTTACGCGAACTATGATGGAAAGATATTTCATTTTCAGGGAGGGGTGAAAGGACGTTATGCGCAATTTAACCCCGCCACGTCCCAAAAGATCACTGGTGGAACTTTACTGATGAGCTCGTTAGATTCTCCAGTGTCAGATCATGTCACGAACTGCCTAACAGGTACAGTTCATTCGCAGTTTGAGCTTGTGAAAGAAGGCAGGTATGATTTCCGCGCATCCGGACGATTGAATTTCAACCGAGCCGACAGAACGGATGTCATGATAAAATCCAATTCTTTTGATCCGGAGGCCAGCCTTCTGGCGAGGGTAAATGTTGCTTCTTGGCTGGGATTTGAGGCCACCGCGGACTGGACAACTCAATATTATCATACATTGGAAGGAGTCCCGCTTGGCTGGTCACTGGACTTGATAGTTCCGTCTGACAACCAGTTTGGACCAGAGAAGGCGAGTCAGTATTATGCTGGTATGTTCATGTCTTTTGATAAACACCGTCTGTCGCTAGGTTGTTACACGAAAAAGATGACAGATTTGGTCTATTTCACCGATGCCACTGCCCTTTTTAGCTCAGCTGCGGCTGGATGGCGAGACAAGATCGACATTGGAAAAGGAACTTCAAAAGGATTGGAGTTTCTTTATGAGAAGACAGGTGATAAGCTGAACTACAGAATCGCTTACACATGGTCAAAGACGGATCGTACGTTCCAGAATGTGAATATGGGGGTGCCATTCCCAGCCAAGTTCAATAGGCCTCACATCTTGAATGTTACGGCAGACTATTCAATCTCTAAAAACAAGCATCGTGAGATTACCGTGAACACGTTATTCACCTACCAGTCTGGACATTGGGAGACTGTCGCTTCTGGCTATTATCAAGGATTCTTGATTAAGGAGCCGGATAAGGTCTCACTTAAGTATTTCACCACTGTAAACAACTTCGAGATGCCGCCCTACATCAGACTGGATTTTGGATGCAGCCTGAAGTTCAATCAAGACAAGAGATGTCATCATACCTTGAATGTAGGAATATACAATGTCTTGAACCGACACAATCCATTCAGTCTTACCTATGACACGGAAGAACGCACATGGAAGAAGGTCAGCATATTCCCAATCATGCCAAGCTTGAATTGGACTATTGAATTCTGATGGCTAGAGCATCAGCGGATTCTTTCAGAAAAGTCGTCATAAGAAAAAATATTTCTGTTTCTTATGACGATTTTTCTGTTTCTTTTGAAAATTTACGTTTTGTTGTGCCATCTTTGCCGGAGTACATAATGAACTCGAACTATGTTAATCAACATTCTTGGGGCAAAGTGCGTCGGCATCGAAGCTGTCCCTGTCACCGTCGAGGTGGACATAACACATGGAATAGGAATACATCTGGTCGGACTTGCAGATGTAGCTGTCAAGGAAAGTCTTCTAAGGACTGTCACAGCCCTGCAATCTTTGGGATTCAGAATCCCCGGCAAGAAAATCGTGATCAACCTTGCACCAGCGGATGTTCGGAAGAATGGCAGTGGCTACGACCTGCCAATCGCTATCGGAATTATCGCTGCATCTGAGCAGAAACGCTTTTCAGGACTTGACAAGTACCTTATTATGGGGGAACTTGGCTTGGATGGCTCCGTCAGAGAGGTCCAAGGAGCATTACCGATTGCAGATCTTGCGACTGACATGGGACTATCTGGATGCATCCTGCCGCTTCGCTCGGCTCTGGAGGCTACGGAGTGCAAAGAACTGTCGATATTCGGGGTTGAGACTCTCACTGATGTTCTTAGAATCCTTGAAGGATTGGAGGATTGTAGCGATCTTCTGGTTTGGAACACAAGGCTTTACAGAAAACTAACGAGGAACTCTCAGCGTGAGTGGAAGCCAGCCAGCCAGGAAGTGATGGACTTTTCTGAGATTATTGGTCAGGAAGGAGCCAAGAGGGGAGTGGAGATAGCAGCCGCGGGAGGGCATAATCTGATAATGGTTGGTCCTCCGGGAAGCGGCAAGAGTTCTCTAGCCAAGGCCATGACCGGCATCCTTCCACCGATGACGACGGATGAGGCGATTGTCACCAGCAAAATCTATTCGGTTGCAGGGATGAAAGGCTCGCAGATCGGGCTAATCAGGGCAAGACCTTTCCGCGCTCCCCATTACAGTGCGTCCCTTGCAGCAATAATAGGTGGAGGTGCAGGCTCAGACATACGCCCCGGAGAGGTGACATTGGCTCAAAACGGGATACTCTTTCTTGACGAATATGGTCAGATGCCGAAATCAGTGCTAGAGGCTTTGCGAGGACCGATGGAAGATCGTAAAGTCACAATCTCACGTCTTCGTTCCAAACTTGAATATCCTGCTTCGTTCATGCTGGTGGCCGCATCGAACCCATGCCCATGCGGCTACTATGGAGAAGGAGACCGGTGTCGTTGCACCCCAGGTCAAAGGCTGAACTACCTGTCCAAACTTTCCGGCCCGGTAATGGACCGCATAGACATTCAATTATGGCTACACCCTGTTGACACCGCGAAACTTGTCGGTCGCAAGAAAGGGGAGTCCAGCGAGGTTGTGGCAAGTCGAGTCCTCAAGGCGAGAATGATTCAGAAACAAAGGTTTGCCGAGGATGGGATATTCACAAACGCAGAGATGAACAATCGCCTTCTAGAAAAGCATTGCCCATTGGATGACGAGTGCCGGAAAGTGATGGAAGTTCTTATAGGACGGCTAGGCCTATCCGCAAGGGCATATTCACGCATCTTGAAGGTTGCCAGAACTATCGCTGACCTAGAGATGGCAAAAGACATTAGACCTGAATATCTCCGCGAAGCCTCCGCCTACCGCTTCCTGGATCGCCTGAATCTCGAAACCTTCGGGTAGCTATTTAAAGTCGCTTCGATGCTTCGACAAGCTCAGCAACCGCAAGCTCAGCGACCATAATTATTATGCCGTAAAACTTGCCGAGGCGCCTATGGCCTTATTTTTCGGTCGCTGAGCCTGTCGAAGCGACTTATGTAACTTTGAAGCCACATTGTTAGATACATAACGGCAAGATACACAAGGCCAGAAAAATCAAACGCCAAATTTTGGTCCACCGTGCAAAATTTGGCGTTTGCCTTTTTTCTGGCCATCACCTTTATATGAGATAACTAATAGCTTTTAAGTCAGTACCTATGTTTGATATCCAAATAAAATTGGAGTGAGCTTTTTCAAAGCTCATGATATGATTAAAGTAATATTAATCCTCCCAAGAAACCGTGCGCGACTCATCCGGATTGACCCTGATGTGCACCCTGAGCGTCTCCTCCGGAAGTAGCTCCTCAATGTTCTCTGGCCACTCCATGATGCAAAGGCATCCACTGTCCACATAGTCATAGAATCCGATGTCTAGTGCCTCGGCTGTCTTGGTGATCCGGTAGAAATCAAAATGATACATAGGCTCACCCGACCCGGTACGATATTCATTGACAATCGCAAACGTTGGAGAACTGACAGCATCCTCCTGAACGCCAAGCCTACGGCAAATCGCAGTTGTGAAAGTCGTCTTACCAGCCCCCATGGGCGCGTAGAAAGCAAGAATATTATGTCCTTCCGTCTGCGAAAGGAACTCACCTGCGGCCCGATCAATGTCCTGCAGGTCTTTAATTATGATTTCATGTTTCATGTTCTTCACTTATGGTCTTAGCCACGTCTCCGGATTCTGAGGATTCCGTCCTGACCAGATCTGGAAATGGAGAAGCGTCTCTCCTCCAATTGTGTCCACGGTACCGATGCTCTGACCTGTCTTAACCTTGTCTCCAGCTTTGACAGTGACAGTCTCCAACTTGCAGTAGAATGAGAAGAAGTTGCCATGTTGCACGAGGACGCATTTATTGTAGCCAGGCATGACCACGATCTGTTTAACCTCCCCGTCAAACACAGCTTTTACTACAGTTCCCGGATCCAAAGCGATGGTTACTCCGTTGTTGAAAGGAAGCTTGAGATTTGTGTAAACCGGATGGAAACGCTGGCCGAAATGATCTACGACCGGCCCATCTGCCGGCCACGGAAGTTTGCCTTTGTTAGCCTCGAATTTCTTAGCCAAAGTGTAGTCAATAGGTTTGCGTTTCACTGAGGATTTCCCTTTCCCTGACTTTGCCGCCCCTTTTTCTTCAGTAGCCTCACGGATTATCCTTTCAATCTCCCTATTGAGAGCATCGACCTCACGTTGCTTCCGAGAAAGATCCTGCTGGTACTTCCTCTTGTTCTTTTTCAATTGATTAACGAGATTCCTCGAATCATTTTCCTCAGCCTTAAGCTTGTTCATCTCCGCCAGCCTCTGAGCGCGAATGTTCTCAGCTTCTTTCTTCATGGAGGACAGAAGCTCGTTCTCCTTCTCAAGTTCCGCCTTGGATTCCACTATTTTATGAGCCTGTACGTTCATCTGCTTGGAAAGATCCCTAAGGTAGCCGTACCTTCTGAATGCCTGACCGATGTTGTCACTTGCCAGGATGTACATGTACCAAACCTTAGCACTTCGGTTGACATAAGCACTGCGTACAAGTTTGGCGTAGTGATCAGACAAAGTGTCCAAACGTGACTGTAGAAGGGTAATCGCTTTCTCTTTCGTTCGGATAGAATCGGAATATTCAGAAATCTCCCTGTCGCTTTCAGAAATGAGTCTTTTTCTTGATTCCACCTTCCCACTAATCATGGTAAGGCGGCTGAGAGCATTGGCACTTTGTGAGGCGTTGCTTCGAAGTTGTTGGTCAAGGATCGCAATTTCTTTCTGTAGGCGAGCCTTGCGAGCTTCCTGTGATCTGGTGTCCTGCGAGTATGCCGGATCCTGCCACATTAGGGTGGTAATGATTAGCAAGAATATTCCCGTAAGCCGTCTCATTCCTTTCCTTCTGCCTTTTTGTTAGCAGCCTGTGTCCGGTACACTTTAGCAAGGTCTGTTTCCCCAAGTGCTTCCAAAACAATGGCATAGTGCTCCAAGCAAGTGGCACTTTCCTTAGCCCCGTAAAGCATGGCATGCTTGAATTGAGCCTTGGCTTCCTTATCCTTGCCCAAAAGGTGGAGAATCCATCCGTAGGTGTCAAGGTAGGTCGGATTATCTGGCTCCTGCTCGACAGTTTTCCTGCTCATTGCACATGCCTTTTTAAGTTTGATTCCCTTTAGAGCCAGATAATAGGCATAGTTGTTCAGAGCAGGTGCATAGTTAGGATTCACCTTCAGAACCTGTGAGTAAACCTTGAATGCTTCCTTCTCGTTTCCGAGTTCGTGGTACATGTCACCGATTGAAGAGAGTGCAGGAATCGTGATGGAAGTGTCGCCTTGAGCAATTTCGATGATTTTGCGATTGTTGTCAATGATTCCCTGCCAATCCTTCCTGTTGTAGCATGCTACGTTTTTCATGTCTAGGAACGCGGTTTCTTTCGGGAATCTTACAATCGCGCTGTCACACGTTTTCTCAAGTGCTTCCCATTCCTTCATGTAACCTAACAACTGAGCGTATGTCGCTGTCGCTCCCAAATTGTCTGGATGAAGAACCATGTTCTTGTGAATCAGGTCTTTAGCCTTGTTTGACCTGCCTGTTGAGTACCAGTACAACCCGGATGCTGTGAGAGCTGAACTGTCGTTCGGGTGGCACGAAACCAGATTGTCGTACAAAGAATCGATCTGTGGCCTTGCACTTTGTATGAACCGTGGATCCATTCGCGACACAAGCATGCTAAGGTACTGTGTTTTTGCCTGGACATCGGTCTGTTCATCTTCTACGAAAAGATTCAGTGTCTTGAAAAATTCCGGGAAGTTTCTTCGTGTCCTATAAACCTCTGACTCTCCGAGAAGTGCCGGCATGTAACCGTTCTGAAGGTCAAGAGCCTCCTTGTAGTATGCCAAGGCCAGGGTGTCCTTGTACTCAGCCATCGAGTGATCTCCAAGTTTGGTAAGGACGTATGGAGAGGAAAACTCCTTGTTGTAGTCTTCAAGAGTCTTTAGAGCTTCCATCGGCTTGCTCTGCCTTAGCAGAATGTCGTACTTTGTAGCAGTCACGTTCTCGCTCTTTCCGAACACCGCCTCAATCTGATCCAAGGCCTTCAGTGCCTTGTCATACTGGTTTTGCTTAAGGTAGAGATTCACCAAAGTGAAGTAGATGTCATTCTTCTTGGGAAAATCCTTCAGAAGTTCCTCGTAGGTGGCGATTGTCAAGTCATCCTCACCTGTCAATGAATATGTTCGCGCAAGTCTCTCCTTGTACCAATAATTCGAGGGATCCAACTCCGCTGATTTCTTGAAAGCGGCTTTTGCACCATCGATGTCATTGGTGTAGAGACGGCATAATCCAAGATAGTAGAATGCTGCATCGTTCTGCGGAGAGGTCTCAATGAGCTTTTCCAACATTCCTTTGGCTTCATTGAACTGTTTGTTGTCCAAAGCAGCTACAGCATCAATCAACTCCCCGTCAGCCCTATTGGCTCTCTTGTTATTCTGTGAATATCCTAGACTAGAAGTCAGAATCATTCCAATCAGAACCATCAAAACCAACCTATGTACGTTCATATTCTTAATTTCCTAACTTTATCTTACAAAAATAAGAATATTGTGCGAATTTTATGCCGTTTGGCAAGAGACATATTCATCGGCCACCGCCACCGGAGCCGCCACCGGAGAATCCTCCACCGCCACCCCATGATGACATTCCACCGCCACCGCTCCATGATGAGCCGGAGTCACTGGCTTTGGATGTCTCGTAGGCTGCAGCAGCCATGTTGAAGTTACGTGACGTCATGTTGATCATGCTCCAAATCATGAATGTGGTGGAATCATCGTTGAGCAATTCAGATGCCGAGGAGAGAGTGAAATATTCAGGACATACCTTGCGGAAATCCTTCATTAACTTGTCTGCAATGCCGAACAAAGAGGCGAAAATCAGGTAGTTGCTCCAAAGCTTGACTTCGACCACACCCCTGTCTTTAATCAGAGTGAAATCCTTTAGGAAACGTCTCAGACCAAAGACTTGCCGCGCTTCTTCCGGTTTCATGCTCCAGATTGTCGTACCGTCTATGGCGTCCTGCCCCCAATCGTAGAGTTCCTCTCCATGTGAGTCAGCCCAACGTTTGAGTTCATTCTTCTGAAGGATGCCATCATCACCTGCGGCTTTCTTGATGAAAGAGTACAGTTCAAATTCCAGTTTGGTGTCTTCATTTGCCTTTTCAGCTTCCGTGACAGGTAATTCTTTGATTCTCATCTGAGACTTGGACGAACCTTGCACAGGGATAACTTCGAATGCTCCACGGTAGAAGAGTCTCGTTATGTAGGCTGCAATAAGATTCTGTCTTTCAGTCATGGTGTTACCAGAGAAAGCCAGAAGAATATTGCTGGATTTCATAAGATTACCATCAAGGGGAGTGTCTCGGAACCATGGAACATCTTTCATTTTTCCGCCAAGAAGTTCTTTCTTCCTTTTGACTGTCTTGGAAATGTATTTGGCACTGAAGAATACAGACAGGGCTGCGGCTATGCCAGCGAAGATCCCGATCAAAAAGTCACTGTCATCCTCCTCCGGCTCAGTGTAGTCGCTCCCTTCCATAGCCTCTTCACGAACTTCATCAAATGTACGGTCTTCATTCAGAGCTGGATGGAACATCCCTTTCTGAAAACCGACCATAGCAATTAGGGCACTTTTCCGAGTGAACGGCTCTGTTGTGTTGGCAACGACAACGCTGTCTCGAACATGAATCTCTCCGCGAAATCCAAAGGCCCAGACTTTAGTGTTTTCAGTGGTTAGCTCAACTCCTGATTTTCTGATTGTTAGTAGGATGGATTGAGGCGATGAGCCTAAGTCTCTGGCCACGAACATGTGATTGAAACCGTCCATGTCCTCATGCCCCTTAACCAAACCTGTCAGCAGGTAACGCACTGTGTAAGTGTGCCATCCTGAGCTTCCGACACCCCAACAGATCTCATAGCCGTCAGATTTTGTGACGAGGCCGCACCTGCCGGCTTTGCGGGCACGATTGCGATTTACATCCCACTCTCCTTCGTTGACATATTCATTGCCAGTCTCATCTTTGACTTGAAGGTCGCTGATTGTCATCTGCCCCATGTTGCCAGCAACGAGATACCATTCGGTAATGTCATCAGAGACGTCAATCCGCCACGTCTCGGTCACGACTGCAGATCCGTCATCCAAAAGATCCACGTTGATTTTCAACGAATCAACGTCGCTGCCTGCACAAAACGGAACAGCGATGAGTGAAAGGATGGCGGCCAGGAAAATAGCCTGAAGCCTTCTCATAGCCTATTTATTGAATATGTCGGAGACTGAGGGCGCGTTGACAACAGTCTGATCCTCAGGAAGAAGATCATGCGTTGTGAAGTGAAGCATCGAAGCTACCATGGAAGATGGCCACTGACGAACCATCATGTTCAGTTTTGTCACGCTGTCGTTATAGACCATCCTAGAGAGTCTGACTTTCTCCTCGTAGTCCTTGATGTCACCCATGGTCTTGATGAAAACGGTGTTTGCTCCAAGTTGAGGGTACTGCTCAGCGACAACGTTCAGTCGTCCTACTACAGATCTCAAAGTAGCTTCGCTTTCAGCAAGTTCGGCAGGATTCGAGACTGAGCCTGTGCGCTTGGAGATGACGTCCACGAGGGTATCGTGCTCGTACTTTGTGTACTGCTTGGTCATTTCCACCAGATTCGTCACGGCATCCCATCTGGATTTCATCTGGACGTTTATCTGGCTGAACGCATTCTTCATCTTTTCATCCAAACTGATGAAGCTGCGCTGAGTGAAGAATATGTAAAGGAATACTATCGCCAAAAGTGCGATTATGACAATAACAGTTGTTGACATGGTAAATGAATATTAAAGGTTAAAAATGATCTCCATCAGCCTACGACCCAAACAAGGACGTGGTTGTCGAAGGTAATATATTCGAGTTCAAATTCTTCCTCGTAGCCGTCCTTATGGATGAATGTTGCATCGAGTTCGCCCTCTCCTTTAGGACGGAAGCGCTCCACTTCAATCTGCTCGGCAAAATTCACCCTGTAGGCAGAAAGCCTTTTGAATATGGCTTCCTTGGCGCACCAGTAAATTGCCAGCTGCTCGTTTCTTTTGTCATCGTCAAGATCTTCGACCTCGTCCTCTGACAACGCCTTGCGCTCCACTGCTGAGAAGTCTCTGGACAAGGATTCGATGTCGATTCCCACGTCTTCGTTGTCGTTGAGAATCACTGCTACGTACCTGTCCGTGTGAGTTATACTGATGTTTGTGACGCTGTTCTCAAGGTAAGGTTTGCCATTGTCATGATGGCTGAGATAGACTTTCTCCCCGAACAACTCGCAGAGAAGTGCTCTGACAGCCAGTCTTTGTTTGCGGAGAGACTCGTTGCTGATGAATGAGATTTCCTCCATTTCATCAGTCGGTACTGAGGCCAACTCACGAAGTTCCTCTTCCGTTTCAGTTATTTGCCAAACCCCAATCAAGGATTTAGACTCTTCTAGTTCTTTTTTTAGATATAATGCCATAGATTCTTAAGAATTCAAAAATGAGAACGACAAAGCGCCCGACACCATCCGGTGCGGGAACGATAACGTTTGATTATCAACATTGCTACGCGACAGCGGATCGTCCGATCGGGGGTCCGCCTTTGATTTGCTGTCTGTCAGAATAGAACTGGGAGGTTCCATATAATCAGTTAATCTTCCTTTGTCAATTTGTTGCAAATATAATGATTTTTTGAATTAGAAAGAAAATACAATAGAAATTGTTATCTTTGTGTCGCTTTTGGCAATAATAGAATTTAAGCATAAATTTTTTAATCATGGGATTTTTAACAAATGAGAAGCTGCTCATCGTCGGTGCTGGCGGTGCGATCGGCTCAAACATGGCTCAGACCGCTTTAATGCTCGGTCTTACTCCAAATATCTGCCTTTATGACATCATTGAACCAGCTGTTCACGGTGTCGCAGAGGAAATGTGCCACTGCGCTTTCCCTGGAGCAAACGTAAGCTGGACAACTGATCCGAAGGTGGCTTTCACTGGTGCCAAGTTCATCATCTCTTCAGGTGGTGCACCTCGTAAAGATGGCATGACTCGCGAGGATCTTCTCAAAGGCAACTGCCAGATTGCAGCTCAGTTCGGAGACTACATCAAGGAGTACTGCCCTGATGTAAACCACGTTGTTGTTATCTTCAACCCTGCTGATGTGACAGCTCTTACAGCCCTGATTCATTCAGGTCTCAAACCTAATCAGCTGACATCCCTCGCAGCTCTTGATTCTACTCGTCTTCAGGAGCAGATCGCTAAGGAGTGCGGAGTTCAACAGTCTAAGGTTACGGATTGCTACACCTATGGCGGCCACGGAGAGCAGATGGCTGTATTCGCTTCCAAGGCTAAGGTTGATGGCAAGCCTCTTTCTGAGTTCAACATCTCCGAGGAGCGTTGGGCGCAGATTAAGCATGACACCATTCAGGGTGGTTCCAACATCATCAAACTTCGCGGACGTTCATCTTTCCAGAGCCCGGCTTATCAGGCAGTGAAGATGATCGAAGGTGCGATGGGCGGAACTCCGTTCACATGGCCTGCAGGCTGCTATGTTAACTGTGACAAGTGCGGATTCAAGAATGTCATGATGGCTATGCCTACCACTATTGATGCAACTGGTGTCCACTTCACCGAGCCACAGGGAACAGAGGCTGAGATGGCTGACCTCCGTAAGTCTTACGAGCACCTCTGCAACATGCGTGAAGAGATCATCGCTCTCGGCATCGTTCCACCGGTAGCAGACTGGAAGAAAGACAACGTCAACCTTTAGTTTGGCTTTTGTGTAATATGACAGGCTCGAATTTCCGGGCCTGTTTTTTTATACCTTTCTGATTGTGGGGCGGGAATATTCCTTGGAAAATATTACATTTGTATCCATCAATATCCAAAATTTATGAATATGACGTTGGACGAATTGTTCTTCTCTGTTTTGCGCGCTGGGCTTTGGGGCGAGGCTAATAATGTTTCTGATCTGTCGTCTAAGGATGTGGATTGGAAAGAAGTTCTTATGCTCGCAAAGGAACAAACGGTCCTTGGCTTTTTTACAGACGGCTTTTCTGTCATGAAAGATTCCGGGGTGAGTTTGTCTGTAGCAACTAAGACAGCTGAATGGCTGATGATTCAGACAATAGGGATTGAAAGAGCAAATGCTCGTTTGAATGCCCTTGTGGCAGAGACATGTACCTTGTTTAAACTCAACGGAATTGATTATCGTCTCATCAAAGGGCAAGGAACTGCGCAGAACTATCCTCATCCTGAACATCGTTCACCGGGTGACATTGATTATCTGCTGGATGACAAGAATTACGAGTTGGCTTCTGCGTTGCTTGCTCCAAAAGCAGAGAAGCTTTGTCCGGAAGACTCTCACAAAAAACATTTAGGTATGTTCTTCTCTGGTGGCCTTGAGATTGAACTTCATGGCACTGCAAGGGCTGGCTTTGGTAAAAAGTTCGATGATGTGATAGATTCTATGCAGGCTGAGATGTTCTTGGGTAAGGGGGGCCGTTCATGGAGTTGTCAAGGAGCAGAAGTTCTCTTGCCATCGGTGAACTTTGATGCCGTTTTCATATTCACTCATTTCGTCCAGCACTTCTATCACGGAGGACTGGGGCTCCGTCAGATTTGCGACTGGACGATGCATCTTCATCGCTTTGCTTCGGAGATTGATCGAGATTGGGTCTTGGCACGTCTCAAGGCTCTTGGCATGTTGAATGAGTGGAAAGCATTCGGCTATCTTGCTGTCAATAAGTTAGGGCTTCCTAAGGACGAAATGCCGCTCTACGATTCATGTTATGCCAAACATGCCGACAGGATTTGGGCTTCCATAAAATATTCCGGCAATTTTGGCCGTAAGATGAACGAGGGACGTGATTATAAGTCAGAACCTTTCCTCCTTCGTAAGACTCGCTCTTTGCGCGGTCATCTGGTCTGGATGTCTCGCCATTTCTCCCTCTCACCGCGCAACACCATTATTGCCCTGTACGTGACATTGATTTCAGGATTTTCCGCTGCCTTTAAAGGGGATTGATGTGAAATGTTGCTTTTGTTGGCTCCGTTGGCGGGAGGCCATGGCGGCCTACGCGCTTCGCGCGCCCTATCCGGGTAAAGGGCCTCCATGGCCTTCCGCCAACGGAAGCTAGCGTTGATTCATAAAATACATACTTTTGAACTTGATTCAACTTTACTTCTTTAACACAGGGTTTTGGACTTGGTCCGTTTTGGCCCGAAATCTATGAAACGCTGATAAAATAAGAAGAGCGACCAATCTTTTGGTCGCTCTTCTTATTGTGTCGGGGTACAGTGACTCGAACACTGGACCCTCTGGTCCCAAACCAGATGCGCTAGCCAACTGCGCCACACCCCGATAACTTTCCTTTGGGTTAACCCCTCAGGCCTTTCCTGACAATCACTTTCATGAGGTGTTCTCATTGGAAAGGACTGCAAAGTTATGCTTTTTTTTGAAAAGTGCAAAACTTTTTTTGAAAAATCAATTATCTTTGAAACGGCATTGCCCATAATCAAAGGTTTATGATAATACAAGCAAAAGGAATTGAAAAGTCATTTGGAATCTTGAAGGTCCTCAAAGGAGTTGATTTCAAGGTTGATAAATCAGAAGTTGTGTCAATTATGGGGGCTTCTGGTGCAGGTAAATCCACACTCCTTCAGATTCTAGGGACGTTATCGACTCCAGATGCGGGCTCTCTTGAGATAGATGGGGTCGATGTTCTTCGGATGAATGGAAAGGAGCTATCTGCTTTCAGGAACAAACGTATCGGCTTTGTGTTCCAATTTCATCATTTGCTTCCGGAGTTCAATGCTTTGGAGAATGTGATGATTCCGGCTTTTATCGCAGGACGCTCGGAAAAGGATGCCAAGTCAGCTGCACAGAACCTTCTGAAAGATGTCGGTCTTGCCGAAAGAATGGAACATAAACCTTCTGAACTTTCCGGAGGTGAACAACAAAGAGTCGCAATCGCGAGGGCTTTGATCAATGAGCCAGCGATTCTTTTCGCTGACGAGCCTTCCGGTAATCTAGACACCAAGACCAAGACCGAGATTCACAGACTCTTCTTTGACCTAAGGAGCCGTTATGGGCAGACTGTCGTGATTGTGACCCATGACCCGGATTTGGCAAAGATGTGCGATCGTTCACTGTTCATGCGGGATGGACAGTTTGTGGATGAGTAGTGAGGAATCCTCTGGCAATGAGCATATTCCGTTTTAAACATTTTGAAGTGCGCAATGAGCGCTCTGCAATGAAAGTCAATACTGACGGTGTCCTTTTGGGGGCTGCCACCGAGGTGTTTCCTATGGACAGGCATGTTCTGGACATCGGAACTGGCACTGGAACGGTGGCACTTATGATAGCCCAGCGAATGGCTTCTGTCTGTTTGGAAGATTGGAATATTCAAGGAATTGACATTGACCCTCCTTCGGCTGCGGAAGCTTCTGAGAATTTTGGAAACTCTCCTTGGTGCAGCCATTTGGAAGCTATGAACATGGGTCTGAGGGATTTTTCCAAGATATTCATGGATGGAAAGTATGACTTGATAGTGTCAAATCCACCCTATTACGACAATTCTCTTCAAGCTCCTTCTGCGAGGAGAAATGCTGCCCGCCATACTGGTAACCCTGAGAATCCTCAAGGTTCAGAACCCCTTTCTTACAGAGAGATCCTTGAATATGCTTCTGTCGCTTTGACTGATCAAGGTCGTCTTTCTGTTATCCTCCCTTCCGATCAGGAAAAGCACCTTCTCCGTCATGCGAGAATGTGCGGGATGCTCCCATGGCGGCTATTGAGAATTAAAACCGTCGAACGAAAGCCCGTGTCCAGACTTATTGTTCAATTCAAACGCAGAGAGGCGATGGCTGGCTCTTCTGTGAAAGAAGAAACCGTTACGCTATTAAATGAAGGAGGGAAGCGTACTTCACAGCATGCTTCCCTCATAACAGATTATTATCTGTAACCAAACTAACCATTAACCAATTGACCAAATAATCTGTTATTGTGCATCATTATTAATCTATTTGTCCTTATTGTCGTTTTTGTGAAGCCGGTGAATCTGTTGTCTGCGGAAAGACTCTTCGGCTAAAAATAATTTAGCGACTTTCTTGTCGGAAAGAATCTTGCGATACTTGTCAAGATATTTCCGATCAATGTTCTTTCCACATTCTTGGGCTTCAATGTATTTGTCTAAAAGCGCCCTAACTTCGCTGTCGCTTTTCCCATTCTCTACCGCATCGTTTAATTCTTTGTACGCTTCCATTGACATTTTGAAGCACTGATTCTTCTCACATTCGCATTTGTTATAGACAGGCCAAAATTTTTCTGCCTCAGCGCTTGTCAAATCTATTGCATCGGTAAGATAAGCAATTTTTTCGGCTTTCCATCTGTCTTGCCAATCTTTTTTGCTCTTGTTCTGAGCATTGGCACTCATGAACACTGCCATGAGCGTCAAGATTGTAATCGTCAGTATAGTCCTTGATTTCATATCCCTTATTTTTTAGCAATAAGATTAGTGTACTCAATAATTTCGGAAGAAGCTCCCGATGCGATAAGGTAGTCAATCACATCAGTGTACGAGATGGTGTCCTGCTCGTACGTCACAGTATGAAAAGCTTCATCCGGGACGTCCATCATGTCTGCGTAGAATGCTTCGTTCATGTAATCTCCTGTCATCTTATCGCTTGTCGTGTTAAGTACAAAGTTACCGACAAGCAAAATCGCTAAGAAGCATGCGGCCAACGCAAAGTACGGAGCAAGGTGCTGAAATGGTCCTGCATTCTGTGCACCACCATTCGGAATCGCGCACAAGCGCTCCTGAAGGCTGTCGAAATACCCTTTAGGGACACTCATGGGAAAAGACTTCCGTGAATTATCGAAATTTCTTACTCGCATATTCATTGTGTTAGACAAATCGGGTACCTCAAGGTTTAATCTTTTCTTCAAGTTCTGCTCGAATTTTTTCAGAGGCGAAATGATATGATGCCTTTAACGCTCCCACGGAAGTTCCCAGAATCTCAGAGATGTCTTCGTAGGACAGCTCATCGAAGTAACGCATTGTGAAGACCTTCTTCTGCTTCTCAGGAAGTTTCGCTATCGCTTTAAAAAGAAGCCTTTGGGCCTCATCCCCGTTGAAGTAGGGATCGTCTTCGATCTTCTCGGCTAGCTCCGAACCGATACTTTCGAATTTGAGGATGGATCTGACTTTCAGTTTATGAAGCCAGTTCAAAGTTTCGTTTGTGGCAATCCTGTAAACCCAAGTGAATAGTCTTGAGTCGCCCCTGAATGAAGGAAGAGCGGACCAAACCTTTATGAAAATCTCTTGAAGGAGGTCGTCGGTGTCCTCGTGGGAGAAGACGAAACCGCGAATATGCCAATACAGTCGCTCGCTGTAGGCTGCGACAAGTTCTCTGAACGCTCTTTCTTTCTGACCGTTCCGGTATAGTCCGATAATTTCCTCGTCGGTCATGGTGGAACTTTTTCAATCTTTCAAATGTACGACAAATTGATTATTTTTGCAATTGAAAGACACATTTATGAAGCACATTAGGAATTTCTGCATAATAGCACACATAGATCACGGTAAGAGCACACTTGCCGACAGGCTTATCGAACTCACCAAGACATTGTCTTCAAGGGACATGGAGGCTCAAGTCTTGGATGACATGGATTTGGAGAGGGAAAAAGGAATCACGATCAAGAGCCACGCAATTCAGATGGAGTACATCTATAAAGGAGAGAAATATGTCCTCAATCTTATTGACACTCCGGGGCATGTGGATTTCTCCTACGAAGTGTCCCGTTCTATTGCATCTTGCGAGGGAGCTTTGTTGGTCGTGGATGCATCTCAAGGCATTCAGGCTCAGACTATTTCTAATCTTTATCTGGCAGTGGATCATGGCCTTGAGATAATTCCGGTGATGAATAAGATTGACATGGATTCAGCGCAACCGGAGATTGTCGCGGACCAGATTGTCGATCTGTTGGGCTGCGATCACGATGACATATTCAGAGTCTCAGCGCGTACAGGAGAGGGAATTCCTCCTCTTCTTGATGCCATTGTGGAGAAGATACCTGCACCTCATGGCGATCCTGATGCCCCTCTTCAGGCTTTGATCTTTGATTCGGTGTTCAATCCTTTTCGAGGAATCATTGCCTATTTCAAGGTCCTTAATGGTTCCATCTCGACAGGAGACAAGGTAAAATTTGTTGCGACCGGGATGGAATATGATGCTGAGGAAGTCGGTGTCCTGAAGATGAAACTCCAGCCAACGGGCAAGGTCTCTACTGGGGATGTTGGCTACATCATTTCAGGAATCAAGAGAGCAGTAGAAGTTAAGGTTGGTGACACCATCACTCATTCGGACAGACCTTGCGCAGCTGCTATCGCTGGGTTCGAAGAGGTTAAGCCAATGGTTTTCGCGGGAATGTATCCTGTTCAGGCAGACAAGTTCGAAGAATTGCGTGCGACTTTGGAGAAGTTCCAACTCAACGATGCATCTTTTGTTTATGAACCGGAGTCCTCGCTTGCGCTTGGTTTCGGTTTTCGCTGCGGTTTCCTTGGACTGTTGCACCTAGAGATAGTACAGGAACGCCTTTTCAGGGAATTCAACATGGATGTCATCACGACTGTCCCTAACGTTTCTTATAAAGTTTACACTACACAAGGGGAAGTCCTTGATGTGCACAACCCGTCTGGCCTCCCAGCTCCGACATTGATAGATCACATTGAGGAACCGTTCATCCGCGCTCAAATCATCTCTAAGACTGATTTCTACGGAGCGATCATGAAACTTTGCATGGACAAGAGAGGAACCCTTATCGGAGAGCATTATATTACTTCGGACCGTGTGGAGCTCACTTATGACATGCCTTTGTCTGAGATAGTCTTTGATTTCTACGACAAACTGAAGTCCGTGTCAAAGGGGTATGCGTCATTTGACTATCATCTGACTGATTTCCGTACTGCTAGGCTAGTTAAGTTGGACATTCTTTTGAATGGGGATCCAGCGGATGCCCTCTCGACTCTTATTCACGAGGATCACGCTTATGAGTTTGGACGTAAGATCTGTTTGAAACTGAAAGAATTGATTCCTCGTCAGCAGTTTGACATCGCTGTTCAGGCCGCAATCGGGGCAAAAATCATCGCCCGCGAAACAGTGCGTCAGGTCAGGAAGGATGTGACAGCGAAGTGTTATGGCGGTGATGTGACCCGTAAGAGGAAGTTGTTGGAAAAGCAGAAAGAGGGAAAGAAAAGAATGCGTCAGATTGGAACCGTTCAGGTCCCTCAGAGCGCATTCATGGCTGTACTTAAACTAGATTCATAGCAGTAATGCAGATTGCCCTTATCATATCTCTCGTCAATGATGAAAAGAATGGTGTCCCTGCCTGCCTTGAGGAATGCCAGAGGCAGGTGGAGTCAGTTGAACTTTCAGGAGAATATTCATTTAGTATATTCATAAATGAAGGAGGTCGCACTGGCTATCAGAAAATTTGGGAGGATATTTCCGGGCAAGGCTTTGATTTTTACCTTTGGATGAACTCTGATCTTCAATTGAAGGAGGATGCGTTAGCCTCTTTCTTTGAAAATTCGATGTTTCTTAGGCATAAGGCTGTGATCGCAGGAACGGTTTCAGACTTGTCTGGCAACCTTTTGTTTGGAGGGAGGTCGCGCCATGGACGAATATTGGAGCCGGATGCCGTTATCCCTGTTCCATGCCATCTTTACGACATGGCACTTACTTTAGTTCCTGAATATGCGGTTAAATGTCTTGAGAATCCGCTTGATGTCTTCCGTACAAATTTTTTGGACTATGGTTGTGGAGCTAAGGTGGCCAAGGCTGGTGTAGCTAGGGTCATAGCTCCCGGCATTATGGCAAGGACTACCCGCAAGCCAGAACTGCCTGTCTGGAAGGACTCCAAAAGGTCAGTGCGCGAGAGATCGTTGTCTTTGCTGAAAGCCTGCGATCGTTGGATTATTCATGTCCTTCATTCTGTTTTTAGATAATATTTAGTAAATTTACGCTCGCGCTTTCTCTGAATGCGCGTATGACGACAAAATTAAAACATTAAAACATCCAATATTATGAAGCATCCTAAAATAGGAATCCGTCCGACCATTGATGGCCGTCAAGGCGGTGTCCGTGAAAGTCTTGAGGAAAAGACAATGACTCTTGCAGCTAATGTGGCTGCGCTGATTTCCGCTAATCTGAGGTACACTGACGGAACACCGGTCGAGTGCGTGATTGCAGACGGCACGATCGGTCGTGTGGCAGAAAGCGCTGCTTGTGCTGAGAAATTCGAGCGTGAGGGAGTCGGTGGCACGATCACCGTGACCTCTTGTTGGTGCTACGGCTCGGAGACGATGGACATGAATCCTTACTGGCCTAAGGCTGTCTGGGGATTCAATGGCACGGAACGTCCGGGGGCTGTCTATCTTGCCGCAGTCCTCGCTGCGCACGCTCAGAAAGGACTTCCTGCTTTCGGAATATATGGACATGACGTTCAGGACCTAGAAGACAATTCAATTCCTGAGGATGTTGCCGAGAAGATTCTTCGTTTCGCACGTGGTGCTGTCGCTGTGGCTGAAATGAGAGGCGAGTCGTACCTTTCCATCGGCAGCGTGACTATGGGTATCGCGGGTTCTATCGTGGACACCAACTTCTTCCAGAAGTATTTGGGTATGAGGAATGAAAGTGTCGATGAGGTGGAGATTCTCAGGCGAATGGATTTGGGAATATATGACCATGATGAATATGCCAAGGCTATGGCTTGGGTCAAGAAGTACTGCATGCCTAATGAAGGATGGGACAAGAATCCTGAGGGTAAACAGAAGACTCGTGAGCAGAAGGACAAAGATTGGGAATTTGTGGTGAAGATGACAATCATCGTGATGGACCTCATGCACGGCAATCCAAAACTCCGAGAGATGGGTTTCAAAGAGGAGGCTCTTGGTCACAATGCCATCGCAGGAGGTTTTCAGGGACAGCGCCAGTGGACCGACTGGATGCCGAACGGGGACTTCACGGAGACTCTTCTCAACACGAATTTCGACTGGAACGGACGCAGGGAGCCTTCTATCCTTGCTACCGAGAACGATTCGCTCAACGGTACAGCTATGCTGATGGCTCACCTTCTGACTAACCGTCCTCAGATCTTCTCCGATGTGAGAACCTATTGGAGCCCTGAAGCGGTAAAGAGAGTGACCGGTAAGGAATTGACGGGCAAGGCCGCCCCTGGTATTATTCATCTTATCAATTCCGGTGCAACAACCATGGATGGATGTGGCCAGAGTGCTGATTCTGAGGGTAAACCAGTTATGAAACCGTTCTGGGAACTGACAGACGAGGACGAAAAACGCTGCTTGGAGCATTCGCAATGGATGCCTGCTGACAGGGATTACTTCCGTGGAGGCGGTTTCAGTATCCATTTCGTGTCGAAGGGAGATTTCCCTGCTACGATGGCCAGAATCAACATCGTTGATGGTCTCGGACCTGTTCTTCAGATTGCAGAGGGCTGGGTAGTTGACATTGACCCTGAAATTCACGAGGTTTTGGACAAACGTACAGATCCTACTTGGCCTACGACTTGGTTCACCCCACGTCTTGACCCGAAGAAGGATGCCTTCAAGGATGTCTATAGCGTGATGAATAACTGGGGGGCCAATCATGGAGCTATCTCTTACGGTCACATTGGTGCTGATCTCATCACCTTGGCCTCTATGCTTCGCATCCCTGTCTGCATGCACAATGTGGATGATTCGAAAATCTTCCGACCTGCTGCATGGAATGCTTTCGGAATGGACAAGGAGGGAGCGGACTTCCGCGCATGCGCCAATTTCGGCCCTGTCTATAAGTAGTCCATGAATATGAAAGGTAAAGATTCGATTCTAAAGGCAGGCGGAGTTAGCTACGTCCTGCCTTTTATTCTCATAACGACCTGTTTTGCCCTTTGGGGATTCGCCAATGACATCACTAATCCGATGGTGAAGGCCTTCTCTAAGATATTCAGAATGAGCGTGACTCAGGGCTCGCTGGTGCAGGTCGCGTTTTACGGAGGCTATTTCTGCATGGCACTTCCCGCAGCGATGTTCATCCGTAAGTTCTCGTACAAGGCTGGCGTTCTGGTCGGGCTAGGACTCTATGCTCTAGGAGCGCTCCTTTTCCTTCCGGCTAAGTCGGTAGGTCTATACGGATTCTTCCTAATTGCTTATTTCATAATGACTTGCGGACTGTCTTTCCTAGAGACAAGCTGCAATCCGTACATTCTGAGCATGGGAACAGAGGAAACATCCACCCGCAGACTTAATTTTGCGCAGTGTTTCAATCCGATAGGCTCTTTGATGGGAATGTACGTGGCAATGAATTTCATCCAAGCGAGAATGCATTCTGCCAGCACTGCCGAAAGGGCTCTCTTGGATGATGCCAGTTTTGAGGCTATGAAGCAGGCTGACTTGAATGTCCTCACAGGACCTTATTGGGTTGTCGGTCTAGTGATCATTGTGATGTTTGTCCTTATCCTTGTGGCCAAGATGCCTAAGAATGCGGACAAAGATCATGAAATGAACATCGGCCCTGTCCTTAAACGCTTGATTCACAGACCTCGTTACTGGGAAGGAGTCATCGCTCAGTTCTTCTATGTCGGGGTTCAGATAATGTGTTGGACATTCATTATCCAGTATGGTACGAGAGTGTTCATGGCGGAGGGTATGGACGAACAGGCCGCTGAGGTTCTGTCGCAAAAGTACAACATTGCCGCGATGATTCTATTCGTGACATGCCGCTTCCTGTGTACATGGCTGATGAAGTTCTTGAAACCGTCTAAATTGCTGACCATATTCGCGATAGGCGGCATGATTGCGACTGCGGGCGTGATTTTCTTCCAAAATCGTCTCGGTCTGTATTGTCTTGTGGCAGTCAGTGGGTTCATGTCTCTGATGTTCCCGACAATCTACGGAATAGCACTCGGAGGTCTTGGTGATGACGCCAAGTTCGGTGCCGCTGGTCTGATCATGGCAATCCTCGGAGGCTCGGTTCTGCCTCCTCTTCAGGCCTGGATCATTGACAAGGGCACCATCGGTTTCCTTCCGGCTGTGAACGCTTCGTTCATCCTGCCGTTCATCTGCTTCATCGTGGTTTGCCTTTATGGCATCCGATCGACTAAGATTCATCTAGCCCAGCAATGATTTTTAGGCAGAACACCAGAGCTTGCATTGCGTGATCGTTAAGCATCACAAGCAGCTCCGGACACACACCAAAGAATGACAGCGCGATTGTGGCCACAGAAAGGGTCATGATCGCGCTTGTCAATGGCAGTGCTATTAAGTTGGTGATTATGAAATATTTCGGAAAAGCGCGAAAATAGTACCATGCGATTGGCCCAGTGAAAACTTGGCAAGAGATGGACAGCATGGCCGCATCCCAGATCTTTCGGAAAGGGTTGAAATTTGACAATCTAGAACCGCTGGAGGCTGGATAAATTCGTTCCAAGGTGGGGTAGAGAAGGAATATTCCCGCCATGGCCATGTAAGAGAGTTGGAAGCCGACCGAGGTGATCACATCCGGCTTGAGGGCTAACTGGAGCGTCAGAGCGGCCAGCAAGACACGGACTGGCTCTCTTTTCCTGCTTAGCAGTTTAGCGGTTTCGTTGATTGTGATGAATAGGAACGCGCGGATGATTGACGGTGCCGCCCCTGTCATGACGGAGTAAAATAGAGCCGCTCCGATGATCAATGAATATCTCAACTTTCTTGCCCGTGGGCTGTTCCCCAGAGGAAGGGTCAGTCTTGTCAAGATGAGGTAGAGCACGCCAAGGTGCAGGCCGGAGAGGGCAAGAATATGCGAGGCCCCGCTGTCCCTGAATATTTCAGTAATCTCTTTAGTCAGGTCGCTTTTATCACCGGTCAGCAAGGCTTTCACCAATGGCCCGGTTGTCTCTGATGGGTAAGGAATGGCATCGATTGTGGTTCGCAGGTGTCCTACGGCTTTTTCGGCAGCGGGGCCGATGAATCCGTTGGAATATTCAGGGATCCCGCTTGCCAAGGAATAGCTTAGTGAGCAGAATATTCCGGTGAGCATGAATATTCCCGCGAAGGCAATTCGCCCATCGCTGAGCTTGCTTTTCCGGTCGCTGAGCCTGCCTCTTCGGTCTCTGAGCTTGTCTTTCCGGTCTCTGAGCTTGTCGAAGCGCACCGTTATGGATGTTATACAGATGACCAAAAGAAGAATTAAATCCGTGATGAGCGACAGCCACTCGGAAGGAGAAGGGCACAGAACAGCTCCAACCGCGACCCCAGCCGCGAATGGAATGCTAATCCCCACAAGATCTCTCGCCTCAGCCATTGCACTGTCTTTTATTATTTGCCAAAAATAGTTATTAATTTCGTATCTTTGCCAACATAATTAAATAAATTTCAAACGGAATGATTATTCTTGTTATCAATTGCGGAAGCTCTTCGATCAAGTACCAGCTGCTTGACATGAAGAACGATGACGTTTACACCCTTTTGGCCAAAGGAATAGTTGAAAAGATAGGCCTGGAATGCGGTCGCCTCCAGCACACTCCTGCGGGACGACAGAAAGTTGTGAAGGATCTGCCAGTCCCGGATCACACTGTTGGAATGCAGATTGTGCTTGATGCTTTGATTGATAAGGATCATGGAGTCCTTAAATCATTCGATGACATTGAGGCAGTCGGCCATAGGATCGTACAGGGTGCAGATTTCTTCTCCGGAAGTGCGATAGTTGATGAAGATGTAATCAAAAAAATTGATTTCTGCTGCGATTTCGCCCCTCTTCACAACCCGGCCCACTTGCTTGGCATCAGGGCTTGTCAGGAAGTACTCCCTTCAGTGCCTCAGGTTGTTACCTTTGACACTGCCTTCCATCAGACTATGCCACCTTATGCCTACATGTACGGTCTCCCTTATGAATATTACGACAAGTATCATATCCGTCGTTACGGTGCTCACGGAACAAGCCATCAGTTCGTGGCAAAGAAAGGAGCCGAGATGGTAGGGCTTGATGTGAACAACTCAAGGATAATTACTTGTCACATTGGAAACGGTAGCTCAATCACCGCCATAGTGAACGGGAAATCTATTGACACTTCGATGGGACTCACCCCGCTTGAGGGCTTGATTATGGGAACCCGTTGCGGTGATGTGGATGCCAATGCCATCCTTTACATGATGAAGAAAGAGAATCTGACTCCGGACCAGATGTACGACATCGTGAACAAGAAGAGTGGCTTCTTGGGTGTCTCTCAGAAGACATCGGATGCTCGCGAAATGGATGAATTGGCCAATGGAGGCGATCGTCAGGCAAAGCTTGCCCTCAAGATGCTGACGTTCCAGATGATTAAGTACATCGGTGCTTATGTGGCTGAGATGAACGGAGTAGATGCGATTTTCTTCACTGGTGGAATCGGTGAGCACAACAGCCGTCTTCGCCGCAGGGTCTGCGAGAATTTTACCTACCTAGGCCTGTCATTCGACTACGAGGCCAACACTGCTTGGGGAGTTGACACTGTCATCTCTCTGCCTGACTCCAAGGTGAAGGTTGCTCTTGTCACGACCGATGAGGAACTTGTCATCGCACGTGACACTATGCACTTAGTTCAAAGTCTTGATGAATAATAGTTTAAAAACAGAAATATCATGATCACTAAATTCGCTGACGTATTCGCTGAACTTAAAGAAAAAGGCGTTTGCAAAAGAATGGTTGCAGCATGGGCTGTTGACGAACACACCATTGAGGCTTGCGCAAAAGCTTCCGAAATGGGTTTCGTTAAGGTAACACTTGTTGGTGACAAGGAGCTCATAAAGGAAACCTGCCAGAAGAATAACATCAACATTGATCTTTTCGAGATCATCAACGAGCCAGTTGAGCTTAAGGCTGTCTCAAGGGCTGTGCAGCTTGTACATGACGGAGAAGGTGATGTCTTGATGAAAGGCCTTTGCTCTACAGACAAATTCCTTCGTGCCATCCTAAACAAGGAGACTGGTCTTCTTCCTCCTAAGGGTGTGTTGAGCCATGTTGGTGTCATCGAGACTCCTAACTACCACAAGCTGCTTTTCCTGTCAGACATGGCTGTGATTCCTCTTCCTGACTTCCGTCAGAAGATGAAGATCGCAGGCTATCTTGTAGGTGTGGCAAAGTCATTCGGAATTGCCAAGCCAAAGCTTGCTTTCATTGCTGCTTCAGAGCAGGTCCTTGACTCTATGCCTGCGTGCATGGAGGCTGCGGCTCTCGCCAAGATGGCTGACCGTGGACAGATCAAGGGTTGCATCGCAGACGGTCCGTTGGCACTGGATGTGGCTATCGATCAGGAATCTGTCGAGATCAAGAAGCTAGTCAGCCCAGTTGCCGGTGACGCTGATTGCCTTGAGTTCCCTAACATCGAGTCAGCCAACGTCTTCTGGAAGACCAACTCCAAACTTGCTGTGGGCGTAAAGCAGGCTGGCATGCTTGTCGGAACAACCGTTCCTTGCGTGCTTGCAAGCCGTGCTGACAGCGTTGACACAAAACTGAACTCCATCGCGGAGGCTGTGATGTTTGTTAACAAATAGTCTCTTTTGAATATTACTGATTCCGCCCGGCACTTCGACAAGCTCAGTGACCGGGCGGAATTGTTTTTCATCGGTCACTGAGCCCATCGGTCACTGAGCCCGTCGAAGTGACCGATGGATCAGTCAAACCACTCCTTCTCAGGGTCAACCTCTTCAACCCGTTCTGGATAGAACATGTTCCTAGCAGGAAATTTTGTGGAATATTTAGCCCGCAACTTGTCGAAAAGCTCAGCAGTGTGGCGTGCGAGACCTGGCCCTTTGTAAGTGCTGGTGTTGGAAATGAAGATCCAGCATTCCCCGTCAGGAAAGTACTTGATCAGAGCACTTGTTCCGGCAAATGTGCCGGTGCGCGTCCAGAATCCATCCTTGGTGTCGTTCCAACCTAGGGAGTAGGTGCTCTCGTCAAAATATTCAGTCATTGTATCCACACTCTCCTTACTGATGACATCCGGTACTTCTGGTCTTCCGTCAATGGATGCAACCAACAGTGCCAATTCTGGTGTCGATGCAGCCCATGCACCGGCACCGGACAGTCCGGTCACGTTGTTCCCACCGTAGCATCGCGTTACCTTTCTGCCACTGTTGTTGAACTCCTCTGCTGGCTCGTCATCATGCTGTACGTAGTAGCGTACCTCATTCGGGCGTTTGTGACTGTAGTAGTTGCCAGCTATGTGGAAGTCCACGCAGCCAATCGGTCGCAACACATTCTCTTGCATGAAGGTCTCGTAGTCCATTCCACTGACCTTCTCAATCACCATGGAGAGAGCAAGATAGCCAAAATTTGAATATTCCTGTGACGTTCCCGGAACGAATTTCAGACGTCTTTTCAGTTGGACTTCCATTAGCTCCTCCTGCGTCGGAACCTCAGCCAATCCGTTTTGCATCATAATCCAGCGAGTAGAAAACATCGGATCTCCGCCTCTTTTGGAAAATCCGCCTTTGTGCCGCAGCAGGTCTTCTACGGTTATCCTATAGTAGAGAGTGTCTTTGATAGCCGCGTTGTAAGTAGAGTCATTCAGAATCCCTTCCGGGCCGAACACGCGATCTTTGAGACTGAGCAGTCCGCGTTCCTGAAGGACCATTATCCCCACCGCTGTCACTAGCTTGGAGACAGATGCCATCCTGAGGATATTCCCAGGTCCCATAGTTTTGCCATTGTCCGCTTCACCGTAGCCTTTGGAGAACAGCAAGGAGTCATTCCTCATGACAGAGATGGATGCTCCATGTATTGCCCAGTAAGTCAGATAGTTTTTGACCATCCGATCGAATCCTTCCAAAGAAGTAGTGTCGGACATCTCATTGGTGAGGGTCTGGTTGAGGTTCACGGGGATCTTCTGTGGCGTGGACTCTTGGCCTACTTTCTTCCCAAAGGCTGATTGACCAGCGATTATGATGGCCAGTGCCACGAGCAACCCTGCCGCAGACATGATGATTATTCCTCTTTTATTCGCCACCTGCATATTCTTTGATTAGTCCGGCTTTCCTGCCAAAATCAATGATGTAGTCAGCAGTTCCATCTATTCCTAGAATGGAAGAATCAATGCAGAGGTCGTAGTCAGTGGACGCTCCCCAGTTGCCGAATGTGAAGAAATTGTAGTACGTTTCCCTTGTCCTGTCTTGCCGTCCTATCCTAGTCCGAGCATCTTCCGCACTGATTTCCAAGCGTTCGGACACCCTCTTGATTCGGTCTTCAATAGGAGCTGTGATGAACACGTCAAGGCAACGTGAATCTCTGAGGATGTAATTTGAACATCTTCCAACGAAGATTGCCGGACCTTTTGACGCTATGTTTCTAATGACCTCGCTTTGGATTTTGAAGAGTTCGTTGTCTCCGACATAGTTCTGGGCACTGCCGAACCTTCCGCTTCCGAAGAATGAGGAGATGTTGAAGATGCTGCGTTTCTCATCACTGCGTTCGAACAGCTCCTTGCTGAACCCACTTTCGTCTGCGGCCTTGGAAATCAATTCGTTATCGTAAACAGGAATGCCAAGAGCCTCGCTGATTTTAAGGGCTACAAGCTTGCCACCACTCCCGAATTGGCGACCGATGTTTATTATGGTGTGTTCTCCGTTCATATTCCTGATTGAATTATGTTGCTATGAGATTGTACTTCCGAGTATAGTAGGTTCGTCTCCGTCCTTGAGCTTGCTGAACTTTCGCATCAGACCGTGGATCATGAATAGTGTAGTGACTGCCGCCAAAGCATCGGAGATCGGGAAAGCTGCGAACACGCCATGGATGTCAAAGAAAAGCGGCATAATGTACAGCATAGGCACCAGGTAGAGCAACTGACGGCTGAGAGACAGAAAGATTGACTTTTTGACCATTCCGAGACTTTGGAACAGGTTTGTCGAAACCATCTGCCATCCTACAATCAGCACCATAGGATTCATGACTCTCAACCCTTTGTCCGCAAGTTCCTTCAAGCTCGGATCATTAGTGAATATCCCAACCATGACACCTGGGAAGAGTTCCGAGGCAAGGAACCATAGGCCTGTCACGATTGTTGCCCACATTGATGTGCGCAGGAAGACATCCTTGACCCTTGAGTACTTCCTCGCACCAAAGTTGTAGCCTGCTATAGGCTGCATCCCTTGGTTGAACCCCATCACAATCATGATGAATAGGAAGTTGATCCTGTTGACGATTCCGTAAGCTCCGATTGCGAGGTCTCCACCGTACTTGAGGAGCTGCTGGTTGATGAACATAGTCACAATGCATGACGCAGAGTTCATCAAGAAAGGTCCCATTCCGATAGCCAGAGAATCTTTTGCTATCCTCCAATCCAATTCAAAGAATCCTCTAGGGAGACGGAGTACGTTATCTTTACGTGTAAAGTAGTACAGTGAATATGCCAGCGAGACTGCTTGGCAGATGACAGTAGCCCAGGCCGCTCCTCGGACTCCCATCCCGAACCCGAAGATCAGAATTGGATCCAGAATGCTGTTGAATATCACGGTGAACAGAGTCAGCCCCATGGCCATCTTTGGATTGCCAGATGAACGTATGATGTTGTTCAGACCGAAATACAAATGCGTTATGACATTGCCGTAGAGGATGATCTCCATGTAGTCTCTGGCGTACTTCAAGGTGTTGGCACTTGCTCCGAAGAAGTAGAGAATCGGATCCAGAAACGCCAAACAGATAAATGTGAAAAGCAGTCCGATAATGCAGTTCAAGGTCACTTCATTAGCCAAAACCTTGTTGGCGACCTTGTAGTTTTTCTGTCCAAGGAGTACCGAGACCAAAGTCGCTGCTCCCGCTCCCACAAGGGTTCCCAAAGCCGTACTAAGGTTCATCAGTGGGAATGTGACTGCAAGTCCAGAGATGGCCAGCGAGCCAATTTCGGGAATATGCCCGATATAGATGCTGTCCACCATATTATAGAGAGAAGACGCAGTCATGGCGATTATTCCAGGGACTGCGTACTTCCTGAGCAACTTTCCTATGCTCTCACTTCCTAATTCGGTAGGTGCCGTTTGTGTCTGCGACATATTTCTAAGGTTCGTCAACTATTTCTATTTCAAATGACAAAGGTGCATATCCCGGAATGGATTTGCCACTTCCACTGTAGCCGTAGCCCAAGTAAGAATAGAATGCACACACACCTTTCTCGTAAGCTTTCATTTTAGAGAGACAGTAGGCGAAGCCATTGATGGTGGTGTTACCATCGGAGCTAGTGGATTCACCTAATGTTATTTCCGAGTACTCTTCTTTAAGAGTAACTTTTTGTGGAGCGTATGTTTTTGATGCAGAGTAAATTCCGTAGAATTTAGCTGTGTCCTCGACGGTAGTGTCGAACACCTGCCCATTCAACAGCCTTCCTGTGTAGTTGATGTAGAAAGAGGTGTCGCGTGGGAGGGTAGTTGTGTCTGTCGGCTCTTTAAGCTGCTGGTAATAGTAGCCGTAGAAAGTAGAGTCCACATCGCCCATCACGCGTGCAGTGTAGCGTTCAAGAGAATCAACCTCCCATTTGTGAATGTCGTCAGTTTTGTCTGTCAAGGTTATGGTGTAGATGACATTCGTTCCAGTCTCGTTCTCAAGATAATCATCTCCTGTCTCATAGCCCTCGTTCCCGTCAAGCGTGACATTCAACCACCCAGGAATGACAGCCGTTCTGGTGCCGCCTACTTTCATGCCTTTAATCATTTCGAGTATTCCGACTTGCGTTGCAAGCGTGTTGTTTAGCACCACGGTAGGGCCGTAGTAATTGCTTTTTGAATAAGTTCCTAACTGCTGTGCCACTTTTTCTTCAGAGGTGCTTCCGATTGTCCCGTCCAAGTCAGTGGCGGTGTATCTTAGAAAAAAGTAGTAGTCTTTGTCACTGATTTCGTCACCAGTTCCAGGTAGGTCATCCGTGATGTAGACACCGAGACCTGTCGGTTTGACGTTTGGGTAATGCACGCTAAGCCATGCATCAAGGTAAAGCTTGTTGTCCGAGTTCTTTGACTCGGTGATTTCCTTTGAGCAGGATGCCATCGCTGCCAATGTCGCAACGGTCAAGCCGAACCGAATGATTGTGTGTTTGATTATGCTCATCTTAATTATTATTCATTATTTTGAGTTGGTGACGTCCGTTATCCACAAATGATAAGCCAAAGCCGAATTTCCGGGCACTGTTCCTGTCGTGTGTTTCCCGAAACCGTACTTGCCATTGAAAAGAATGTAGCACTCATCCCCATTCTTTACTCCTGTGATTCCTTTCTTAAGGCCTTTAACAAGAGCGTCCTGACTGAGATTTACAGTGCTTACTTTGAATAATGATGTGTCTGACACGGTCCATTGTGCACTCTCAGCGGATTCTTTCCTATTGGTGGCGAACATGTTGCCAGCCGAAAGACTGGAACTGTTGATGATGTGTGCTGTGTAGAAAAAAGAGACTGTTCCATCGTCCTCCAAGGCTTCGCCCTCTCCGTGAGTGACTGTGACTCTTACTGACCCTCCGAGATAATCTACCGAAGCATCGGAACTCTCAGGTGCCAATGATTTCACTATGGACTCTATGTTCTTGTCCTGCTGGGAATATAGGTTCTCAAGCTCGGTCTTGCTGCACGAAGCGAACAAAATCGACAAGAGGACGAGATATGTTGCGATAAAACTCTTTGTCATATTTCAAAAAACTCCTGCATTGCTTTCAAGATGTATGCCTCAGCGTCTTCCACGGTGACAAGATCCTTGCCTATTGTGAGTTTTCCTCCAGCGGCCTGCTCATGCCCGCCTCCATTAAAATATCTGCTCGCACATGCATTTGCGGACGTGCCTTTCTTGGATCTTATGGAGACCTTGAGGATGTCGTCCTCTTGGGTCAGGAATATGCTCATCCTCACATCAGCGATGGATAACGGCATGTTCACGAAGCCTTCACTTTCACCTTGCTTGAAATCGAACCTTTTTTGAGTTTGCCTGTCCATGATGATATAGGCGACTCCGAAAGAGGTGATCCTAAGCCTTTCCCACATGAGATAACCCATGAGACGGATGCGGTTTTCACGAAAGTTATTGTACAACTGAGCAAGCACAGCATCGCGATCGACACCGGCTTTGATCAGCCTTGACGCCATTTCGAACGTGCTGGGATAGACTGAGTTGGCAAAGTTGTTCGTGTCTGTGGTCATCCCAGTGAGCAGGGCCTTGGAACAGGCTGGCGGCAAGGCGGATGCGTCATCGTGGATCTGAGGCATCTGCGTCAGAATCCAGAACAGAAGTTCGCTAGCGGAAGAAATTTCCGTTTTAGAAAACACCAAGTCAAAAGATTCGGTTTCCGGATTCAAGTGATGGTCGATCAAAACCTTCGTGGCATTTGCCTCCCGCAAGAAACTTTCCATCCCTGCTGTCCTTGAGAAAGAGTTGCAGTCAAGACAAATGACAAGATCACAAGCTTTGATTCGCTCTTTAGCTATCTCCGCATCTTTATCGAACACAAGAAGATTTTTAGCCTCTGATTCGTTGAAGATGAACGAGATGGACTCTGGTATGCTGTCTGGTACAATCAACGTGACATCTTTGCCTTTTACCTTTTTAAGATACTCCAACATAGCGACTCCACTGCCAACTGCATCCCCGTCCGGATGAGTGTGGACGACGATGATGATCCGGGATGAACTGCCCGTCAATCTGTCTAAAAGCGTGATGTCTTTCATTGCTGTCTGCAAAATTACAAATATTATATTGCATTTCATAAATCAATTTTCTAACTTTGTCAAGAATTGACGTATAGTCTTTTCTTTGGCGAGATTAACATAAAAACCAAGAATAATGAACAAGACACTGAAAACGATCCTCTGCATCGTACTAGCGCTTTGCGCAATCTTTTTAGTCTATGAGATCTATGACGGCATCATGGAGCCAGTAAGGTTCAACAAGGAAGTTGAGGCCAGACAGAAGGTTGCTGTACAGAGACTTAAAGACATTCGTGACCTTCAGGTTGCGTACAAGAGCGTGAATGAGAAGTTTACTGCTTCGTTTGACACCCTCAAGCAATTCTACAATGGAGGTCAGATGGTAGTCCTTTTGCAGGTCGGCTCTAAAGACGACTCTCTTTCTGTTGCCCACACCAACGACGTTAAAAAGTCTCACAAAGGAATTACCGATGAAGGACTCTACAAACTTTATCAGGAAGGTGACAAGAACTTGGTGTTCTCGATTCAGAATAAGATTGCCGTAAAAGATACCCTTTTCCGTGGCAGGACTGATTTCGACATCAATAAGATTGATGAGATCCCATTTGCTACTGAAGGTGAGACTGTTGCTGCCGTTACTAAGATTGAGATGGCCGCTGTAGTAAAGAAAGTGTCAGGTGTCAATGTGCCTTTGTTTGAGGCTAAGATGCCATGGAAGTCCATCCTTAACGGCTTGAACCATCAGTTGATTGTCAACAAGGTAGCTGAGTGCGAGGATCAGGGCCGTTACGAAGGTCTTATGGTCGGAAGTGTTACGGCTCCTAACAACAACGTTGGTAACTGGGAGTAGTACAATCCCAACACGTAATAGATGGATTGGAATCCAAAACAGAATAATGACGGAATATCCATTCAAGTTTGCTTGAATGGATATTCTTTTAAGGTGTCGGAGGGAACCTCTCAGATGGAGTCTGGATGGCGTGGAGCCGACACTGTCTTCACAGCTCCGGAATTGCAGCATCGCTACCCACGGGTTGATGTGTCCCTTTTGACCCCTAAAGTGGCGTTGATTCCATCGTCCTTTTTCGAGGAGTCTCGTATGCGCCAAATCTTGTCGGACACGGTGATTCTCGGAGAAAATGATGTGGTTCAGCATGTTCCCTTTCCGGAATATTCTGCCGAACTTGCCTATTCTTTGGCAATAGGGGAGATGTTGTCAAAGACCATTTCCCAGTCAGTTCTTGACATGGAGGGGAGACCATCGGAGGTTCTTCCGGAGATGTACTACATTTTGAAAGATCTTGGACGACTGGACGAGTATAACCGTATTGTTGCCTCCTATGCTTCTGGTTATCTTCATTTGGGAATATCCCAAGGCGGCAATTTGCTTTTGGCTAATGTCTTCCGAGCGTTGGATTTTACCACAGCGGAGTATTTCCTTTTTATGGCGGTTAGGAAACTCCAAATGAATCCTGAGGTCTCCTCTGTCTATTTCAGGACTCCGTTGTCTGAAGAGGAAAAGATGTCTTTGTACCGCTATTTCAAATCTGTCGAAAGGCTATGAGAATCATTGGTGGCAAACTTAAGGGTAAGGCTGTGAATCCGCCTGCTGGCTACAAGGCCAGACCTACTACGGACTTCGCACGCGAAGGTCTGTTCAATGTCCTGGACAATGAGTACGAGTTTGAAGATCTTAAAGTGCTTGACTTGTTCGGTGGCACAGGTGCAGTCGCATTCGAGTTTGCCTCAAGAGGTGCAGCGAAGGTTTGGTCAGTGGAAATGGCCAGAGAGAATGCATCGTTCATAAAGACAGAAGCGAAACGTCTGGGGCTGGACAATGTCATCATGGTAAGAGATAATGTCTTTGATTTTCTGGAAATATGTCATGAGAAGTTCGACATAGTGTTCGCAGACCCTCCGTACGCATTGGAAGGACTGGAGACGATTCCGGACAAAGTTTTCTCTGCTGACATCCTTTATCCTGAGTGCTATTTCATTTTGGAACACGGGGATGAGCACTCATTTTCAAATCACCCATATTTCAAGAAAGAAAAGAAGTACGGTCGTGTGCATTTCTCTTTCTTTAGTAAGACACAATAACAAAACTGATAACGATGTACGATGCTAAGAACGGGCTTTGGATTGCCCAATGTGCGGAAGGACCTCTTTCCATCAACGGAAAGATGGCGAACAGACATGGATTAGTCGCAGGTGCGACCGGTACTGGAAAGACAGTGACATTGCAGGTCATGGCCGAGACTTTCTGCCAAGCTGGAGTGCCGTGCTTTATGGCTGACATGAAAGGCGATTTGTCCGGAATTTCTCAGCCGGGTCGCTTGAGCGGATTCATTGAGAAGAGAATGCCTGAGTTCGGAGTGGATAATCCTCAGTTTCAGGCTTGTCCGGTTCGCTTTTATGATGTTTTCGGCCAGCAGGGGCATCCGCTCAGATGCACGGTCTCTCAAATGGGACCACAACTTCTTAGCCGAATCTTAGGCCTCAACGACACCCAGGAAGGTGTGCTGAACATCGTTTTCAGAATAGCAGACGAGAGGGGACTTCTTTTGATTGACATTAAAGATCTGCGTTCGATGCTGAATTTCGTCCAAGCACATGCTTCTGAATATTCCTCTGTCTATGGCAACATCGCTTCCGCTTCAGTGGGTGCCATCCAGAGGTCGATCCTCACCCTTGAGAATGAGGGGGCGGACCAATTCTTCGGTGAACCGTCCTTTGACATTCAGGATCTTCTGGCCTGTGAAGGGGGAAAGGGCGTGATGAGCGTTTTGGCCGCTGACAAGCTGATGATGAAGCCGAAACTCTATTCGACATTCCTTCTTTGGCTTCTTTCGGAGTTATATTCAACACTTCCGGAGGTCGGTGACATGGAACTTCCGAAACTTGTGTTCTTCTTTGATGAGGCGCACATGCTCTTTGACGACACGCC
>CAKUSF010000002.1 GCA_934678915.1 uncultured Bacteroidales bacterium | reverse complement strand
AACTATATTCACGATAACCCTACAGATATTGCAATGTCAGGAACTTTTAAAGCAACTTTTCGGACAGTCTGGGGGGGTAATAATGGTATAAAATATTTATAAATAGCTATTTATGTCTCCGTATGGGAAAGTTCTTCCCGTACGGGGATTTTCGTATATGTACAACTTAAATCTTAAAAATCAAAAAGATCATGGAAATGAGAAAACGGTACTCTGAGCCTCTTCTTGAGGTTGTGAACATCTTCCCTGAGGAAGCGATGTTAGCCACTCCTAGCAAGACATCGTATGATGGCAATGATGATAACCCAATTACTATTTAGGATGCTTAAAGAAGAAAGATTGTCTTGTGGATGCTAATTTGCCGCGATGCAATTAGTTAAACAAGCCCTCTCCCCACGTTTTAAGTCAGGAGAGGGCTTGTTTAAGTTGTCCATTAGTTGGGAGCTAGCCTCCACGGCCTTGTTATTCCTCCTCGGTGTAGAAGCGGATGATACGCTCGATGGCGCGCTGGCAGACTGGACAGAAGGCTTCTGCTGTGTTGGTTCTCATGCGGCAGTCTTCGCAAGGACGCCAGACGCCCTTCGTTTGGTAGCCACCGCCTTCGATAAGGCCGACTACACCCTGCTCGTAAAGATCCTTCCACTTGCTCTCGAAATTTGCCTTCGTGGTGATGTTTTGCTCCCAAGGCTCGATGTCCGGGTAGTAATATTCAACGTACTGGTCGTCGTAGGCATATTCATCTGTCAGACCGCCGAAGCTGTGGCCGAACTCGTGGACCACCACCGGGCCGAATAGTTTGTGGTGGGCCGTTGTGAGAGTGTAGGAATTGTAGATGCCGCCTCCTCCGTAAGTGTCGGTGTTGGCTAGGATTATGATGTGCTCATAGGGGATTCCGGCAAGCGCGTCGTGCATCTTGAACAGGTGCAGGGTCGTGAGGTAGCGGTCAGAATAGAACGTGTCGAAGTGCGAGTCCACGGCAGTCTTTTTCCAAAGGCCTTCGCGCGGCACGCTGACTCCGCTGTCCTGCGACGGCGATGCCACGGCCACAATGTTGAACCGGTCGCTCATTGATTTGAACGGCTCGTGTCTCAGGAGATTCTCGACGGTGCTCTCGGCATCCTTGAAGAATATGTCCATCTCGTTCTCGGTGTAACCTTCTGCCAGGATCGCGATGTCGATCTTCTCCTTGGAGTCACCACTGTCCATTAACATCCTCGTCTGCGGTTTTCCATCCACTGGCCTGATCAGAATGTCCTTAGGATCAACAGAATGCGTAAGCTTTGCAGCTATATTCTCGTGGAAATCATACAGTTGTACGGTAATCTCTGCCTGAGCAGCAGGCATCGGAACAAGGAACACGTTCTCGAAACTTCTACGTACTCTCGTGGCCTCTTCTGTGGCCTGCCATTCCTGGAACAGTGTGCAGAACGACATCCTATAAAGCGTGTCTCCCGTGGCCTTGTCCGTCATCGTAAGCTGTCCGTTGCCTCGAAGAGGAACCTCTTTCAGATTGGTACGCCTTCCATACCACCCGTCGAGGCTAAGTAGCTCAGCAATAGCGATGTCGCAATCTTTGTCGGACCCAGTGAATATGTAGTCTATCCTTAGGGTCTTGTCCAAAAGCCTTCCTTGTGAGAACGTCTCAGCGCAAATCACGGACATCAATCCCGGCAACAGGGTCGCCAGAATTGTCAGAAAATATCTTTTCATTAGCATTCTTTAAGAAAATATTAACAATCTTTGCCAAATATGTAGCATTGATTAGTGATGCCTCGAATTTAAGAATATTTCTGAATGTTCGGAAATATATTCACTAAATTTTGAAATATACAGTCTCCTCGAAGACGTTGTGAGACATCACATTCATTGTCAGACCGTAGAAGATGCCATCTTTCCTTTCAATGTGATAGACCTCATCGTAGATAAAATCAGGGTGTTCGGTTCTGTACTTCTCATAGCCAATCCTTACACTCTCCGGCAGTTCAATGCCGTTGTCCAACCTATAGGACGTTTCACTCCAGAGTTGCTCCTTGTTTGATTGACGGAAGCGGACTTTTTTCTGAACCTCCTTATCATTGATGTAGAGCACATTGTCTCCTGCATCATTATAGGCTGCGAGTAATTCCGCCTCTGGATACCGATGATTGACGTAGGACACGCAGTCGTTCATGTTGAACCACCAAATAGAAGGATTGACATTGCTGTTCAGCACATCTATCAGTTCACCTTTCTCATCTATGAGAACGTGGAAGCAAAAGTGCTCAATTGTTATTTCATTATTCGAATATGGCGCGGTAAATTCAAATTCGTAAAACTTATTGTCAAATCCGTTTCGGCTTACTTCTATTACATAAGCGTCATCTATTTGATAGTCTTCATTGTCAATCCCGGCACGTATGTAAGCTCTGGCAACATTTTGTGGCAATTGATCCAAAAATGCAAAGTTGTCCTTTTCGTAATTTTTCTGGGTGAACACCCATTCGAATCCTTGATAGATAGCCGTACATGGCAGCCCATCGGTGTCAATGAAGCTAATGCGTGTGGAGTTGTCATAGTAGGTGAAAGCTTCAGTAACATCTACTTCCTCGGAATATCTCTGATAGAAATCTGACTTGATGAAGTCAGAAACTTTACCGGATTCAAATTCGTCCATCGGCTCGTAATCACTGCATCCCCCAGCGAACAGAATCCCGATAACAGTCAATAAGGAAAGGATTATTCTTTTGCACATAGTTCCAACAAATTTTGCGTAAATGTACAACAAATTTTGCGTTTATAGTATAGTTTGCCGAATCGTAACCAAAAAGAAAAAGGGCTCACCAACCGAAGATGTTGCGGGCGATCCACCATGCAATGACGAGAATGCCGATTGTAATGATGGCCGGGACGCTATTGAGAACGTTATAGAATTTTGGGAATCTGGATCTTAGTGGAATTGAAACTAGCAGGGCGATAATGTAGGGAATGCAGAGGACAAGAAAGGCGTTGGCCTCAAAGGCTTTTCTTAGGTCGAGATTAAGGAGACTATGGATGACGCGCTGACTGCCGCAGCCGGGGCATTGAAAGCCAGTGAGTTGAAGGAATATGCATTTGGGGAACAAGGCACTGCTCTCTGGGTTGAAGCGCGAATAAACATAAATCAATCCTGCACACACCGCAATGAGCAGGGTGTACAGGATCAGTTTCTTTGAGGAGTCTTTGCCCATTGTCAAGATGAGGCAACCCGTTATTGTGACTTGCTAAAAGTCAGCGAACATTGCTCCTGCGGCAAGGCTTCCAATGGCGGCACCGCTAGCTATCACGAATATGATGGATGCAATGTAGGCAAGAAGGCCGCAGCAAAGACCGATGATGCTCCATGTCTTGGCCTGCTTGCTAGCCAATTCGGCTCCAACGTAGTCTCCGCTGATAAACGCCTTAGAGACGTTGCTGGCTTTCACGATGCCTACAATTCCGAATGGGAGGCAGCAGAAAATTGTCACAAGGATGGCGAACACCAAGTAGGTGTTGGGACATGTGTTCGGATTCTGCATCTGGCCGTAACTTTGGGATTGACCGTCATATTGCTGGCCTTGACCATAGCCTCCGGCTTGATTGTAGCCTTGTGACTGGTTGTTGTAGTAGCCCTGAGCCTGACCGTACTGAGGCTGGCTGTACTGCTGTTGTTGCCCGTATTGTGCTTGGCTATACTGCTGGGATTGACCGTACTGTTGTGATTGATTTTGAGCTAGTTGGCATCCGCAGTAGGGACAAAAAGAGGCTTCGTCTGAAACCGGATTTTTGCATTTTGGACAATATTTCATGACTTGATGAGGTTTGAATATTCAGTAATTATTATGCAGATTATTCCTAAGGAGAAACGATTATTTTAGACGCTGACCGTCACCATCAACGTAGGAGTTGCAGACAATCATGATCAAATCAATCAGAACCCAGATACCGCAGCCGCCAAGGGTAAGGAGCATAATTATACCGGTGACTGTGTTGCCAGTGTAGAACCGATGGATGCCCCAAGCTCCCACAAAAATGCATAGGAGCAAGGTGATAAGCCATCTGTTCTCCTTCTCTTGAACTGAACGGAAATTTGGGTCAGGAGAGTAGTACTGCGTTTGCTGCAAAGGCATTCCGCAATTAGGGCAGTGGGTGGAACCGGGCTGGATTCTCGTACCACAATTTGGACAGAAATTCATTTTAGGAACAAAAGTTAAATTGGTTGATTATGTCAGAATAGTATCCCTTTCTGGCTTCAGCCAAATATAGAAAGTTTCACTGAATAATGCAAGCGTTCAGCAAAATATTGAATATTAAAGCGAAGAATTTGTTCAATGTCTTTCATGTACCGGCTCGCAAGTGAGATCAACACCCAGTTTTTTGAAGACTTTCTTGTCAATGTCACTCAGCAGAACGGTGGAGTGAACTTGGCAGCCTTTTAGGAGCGGAAGGGTGTCAAGGGCCTTGCGGCAATTCACATCGTCTGGACTTAGGACGGAAAGAGCAATCAAGACTTCGTCTGTGTGAAGGCGCGGATTGTTACCGTGGAGGTAGGTGACTTTTGTTTTCTGAATAGGCTCGATAAGCCTTCCGGGAATCAGTTTCACTTCGCTTTCGATTCCAGCGAGATGCTTTGTGGCCTTTAAGAGTAGGGCCGCGCAAGGTCCGAGGAGGTCTGATGTCTCGGCACTGATGATTGTGCCATCAGACAATTCGATTGCGGCAGATGGATTACCCGCAGTTGCTTCACGTTGTTTCGCTGCGACTGTGACGCGTCGATATTCAGTGGTTATGCGTGCCTGCTTGAGGAGGAGGGCGATTTTCCCGACCTCGCTCTCATTGTCCTCTCCATCAGCCATTTGATCGAGGGCGGAGTAGTACCTACGGATGATTTCATCGTTGGCGGCTTTGCAGCAGACATCGTCATCACTGATGCAGTACCCCACCATATTCACACCCATGTCGGTGGGGGACTTGTACGGGTTCTCTCCGTAGATTCCTTCGAAGAGGGCGTTCAGCACGGGGAATATCTCGATGTCCCTGTTGTAGTTGATAGCTGTCTTGCCATAGGCCTCCAGATGGAAGGGATCGATCATATTCACATCATTAAGGTCTGCGGTGGCGGCCTCGTAGGCTATGTTGACAGGATGCTTCAAAGGAAGGTTCCAGACTGGGAACGTCTCGAATTTGGCGTAGCCGGCTGCGATACCCTTTTTGTGCTCGTGGTAGAGTTGGCTCAGGCAGACAGCCATTTTCCCGCTGCCAGGCCCCGGTGCCGTTACGATGACAAGCGGGCGGGAGGTCAGGACATAGTCGTTTCTCCCGTAGCCCTCCTCGGAGTCGATCAGAGCAACATTATTCGGATAGCCTTCTATCGTGTAGTGGTAGTAGGCCTTGATGCCCATTTTCTTGAGCTTAGCCTTGTACGCCTTTGCGCTGGACTGTCCGTTGAAGTGCGTGATCACAACGCTGCTGACGAGGAAGCCTCTGTTCTGAAATTCAGTGCGAAGGCGTAGAACGTCCATGTCGTAGGTGATGCCGTAGTCAGCGCGCATCTTGTTCTTCTCTATGTCGTTGGCACTGATGACTATGACGATCTCTGCGCAGTCGCTAAGTTGCTGGAGCATGCGAAGTTTGCTGTCCGGTTGGAATCCCGGCAGCACCCTGCTCGCGTGGTAGTCGTCAAACAATTTGCCCCCAAGCTCAAGATAGAGCTTGTCTCCGAACTGGGCTATGCGTTCCTTGATGTGTTCTGATTGTATCCGCAGATACTTTTCGTTGTCGAATCCGTACTTCATAACGGATAACAAAGATACTAAATCTATTTCGCTGTGGCAAACAATAAAACAAAAGAAGATGACTAATTTAGTCATCTTCTTTTCGCGGAGAGAGCGAGATTCGAACTCGCGAGCCCCTTTGGGAGGCCACACGCTTTCCAGGCGTGCCTCTTCAGCCACTCGAGCATCTCTCCAATGACCCGCTGCTTTTTGCGGACTGCAAAGATAATCAAAACCTTTGAATATTCAGCGTCCGTGACGAATATTTTTATTTTTACAACGAGTTGCGTTTGAGTTTCTCTACGTAGGCTTCGATGCGACGTAGCTCACGAGGAATCGAGATGCTTTGAGGGCAATGCTCAAGGCATTGTTTGCAGCCGATGCAGTGGCTGGCTTGGCGTACGGTCGGGATGGCACGGTCGTAACTGACAAGGTAGGCTCTGCGTAGTTTGCGGTAATTCTCTTGCTCTGTGCTCTGTGCGATCTCACCTTCATTGACGCACTCGTTGTAATGCTTGAATATTCCCGGAATGTCAACCCCGTAAGGACAAGGCATGCAGTACTTGCAGTCATTGCAGTTGATTGTGGGGAAGCTGGCCATGATGCCGGCTATTTCAGTGCCGAGGAACTCCTTCTCCTCGTCTGTCAGGTACTTGAAGTTCTTGAAAGTGCGAAGATTGTCCTCAAGATGCTCTTGATAGACCATCCCGCTTAGGACTGTCAGGATTCTAGGGTAGGACCCTACGAACCGAAATGCCCAAGATGCCAGAGAAGCCTTTGGATCACGTTCTTTGAGCCTATTCACCACGCTTTCCGCTGGATTAGCTAAACGACCACCTTGAAGTGGCTCCATGATTACAATTGGGATCTCTCTCTTATCTAGCTCGTCATACAAGTATTCAGCGTTGACATTGCGCTGTCCGTCAGCGTGTTTCCAGTCGAAGTAGTTCATCTGAATCTGTACGAAATCCCAGTGGTACTTGTCGTGAAGTTTCAACAATTCATCGAACTGCTGCTGGTTTCCATGGAATGAAAGACCCAGTTGGCGGATCTTGCCTTTTTCTCGGTCAGCTTGAAGTAAATCCATCATCCCATTGTTCACAAACCTGTTATCGAATGCCTCAAGGCCTCCACGACCTAGAGAGTGAAGTAAGTAGTAGTCCAGGTAGTCTGTCTGGAGGTATTCGAATGAGTCGTTGTACAGTTTCAGAGATGCAGCTCTGGAATGATCACTGAAGTTGGACAGTTTCGTGGCTATGTAGTAGGAGTTTCTAGGATGCCTGCTTAGGGCATTGCCAACGGCCTCCTCGGACAACCCCTGAAGATAGACAGGGGATGTGTCGTAGTAGTTTACGCCATGAGCCAAAGCATAGTCAATCAGTTTGTTGGCATTTTCCTGATCTACTATGTCCTTGCCGTTTTCGTCTTTCTTCATCGTGAAACGCATGCACCCATAGCCAAGAAGCGAAACCATGTCCCCGTTGCCTGGGTTCTCGCGCATCTCCATCTTGCCGTTTTCCAAGACATTCTCATTGTCTCCATCAAGGAGTGTTTCGGCTGTCTTCTTAGGTGCGCATGCTCCGGCAAGAGCCACTGCTCCCACGGCAGCTGTGCCTTTACCGGCCCTTTTGAGAAATTCTCTTCTGTTAATGTTCTCTTTCATATTCATAGAATTTGATGAGACATATTCACTTTAGAAAGTTGTTCCCTTCGAAAGTCTGTCTCGTGACCGGTTAAACGTTGTGATGAACTTCGTAGCCGTTGATGGTGATGGCACTGATCGGGCGGGACGGGCAGAGATTCTCGCAGGCTCCGCAGCCGATGCACTTCTCCTCGTTGACTGACGGTATTCTGAGACTCTTTTCGTCTTCTGGATTCTTTTTTACCATCTTGATGGCACCTACAGGGCAGTGGCGGGCGCAGTTGCCGCAATGGACTCCATCCCGGTTAACCACACAGAGGTCATAGTCAACGTTTGCAGTTCCGACCTTCCAATTGGTTTTCTCTTCCGGGGTAATCTTCAAGATAGCTCCGGCTGGGCAAACCTCAGAGCACTTGACGCACTCCGGGCGGCAGTAACCTTTCTCGAAAGACATCTCCGGCTCCATCAGGTGATCAAGTTTTGAAGATGGTCTCAGCACATTGTTCGGGCAGACAGTAACACAGAGCTGACATGCTGTGCAATGTAGGTAGAAATGTTCAATGCTTTTCGAACCGAACGGAGTTATCGGTTTTTTTCTGGAAGGTGCCTTCTTCGGTATGATTTCAGCGAATCCTCCGTCACGTTTCTTGTCTTTAATCTCCTCTTCAGCCTTCATTGGAATGGAAGACAAGAGTGATCCTCCGATAACGGCTGCACCGCCTATCAGGAATGCTCTTCGGCCATTGCCCGTTGCTTCGGTGGTTGGTGGACCCTGTCGAACCACGGTCACTGAGCCTTTCGAAGCGACCGTTTTACCCCATGCAAAACGGTACTTAAGCGCTCCCAATCGACATGAATCAATGCAGTCAAAACAATCCACACACCGGCTATAGTCAATCTTTTGATTGTCAATATCTATGCAAGCGGCTTTGCATTTCTTTTCGCAGGCGTGGCAACTCCGGCACTTGGACTTGTCAATCATCGGGCGGAACATCGCGAACCGTGAGAAGAAACTCAAGACAGTCCCGACCGGACAGATTGTGTTACAGTAGGTTCTGCCGTTTCTCCATGCAAGCACTACCACGATGATGAATGTCGCTGCGGCAATGATCAGAGTAGGCAGACTCTTTAGCCAAACCTCTTTGGTCACGAAGGCATAGCTGTTCTGTCTCTCAGCAATCCATGCGAGCAGGTTGTTGCCCCACTGCCAAATCGGAGCGAGCAGGCTCTGCACCATTCGACCGTAGGCACTGTATGGAGCCAAGAGCAAAGCTATAGAGTTAAGCCCGACCACTAGGGTAACGACAAAGAGCACCAGAATTTCATAGCGGAGCCATTTCTTTTCCACTGAATATGAGAACCTTGCTTTCTTGCCCTTCCTCCGTGAGCTAATGTTTGATACGCAATCTTGGAACACGCCCATAGGGCAGATCACCGAGCAATAGATTCTACCGAAGATCAATGTGAGGATCAGAAGAACCGCCACCACAGCAACATTTAGAGCCAATACTGCTGGCAAGAACTGAATCTTTGCTAGCCAGCCGAACCATAGATGCAAGGTCCCGGTGAAGTCCAGAAATAGCAGCGTTATCGCTACAAAGCAAATAGCTGCCAAAGTGATTCTAATTTTTCGGAGCATAGTGTTGTAAGCCAAAATGTGCGTAAAAATAACGAAAATTTCTGGAATTTTGATTGATGAATATGTTATTATGAGAGACTTCGCCCTCCCTTTTCAAATTATGGTTTTAGCGAAGAACTACGAAAATCGCTAAAAATGCTGCCGTAGAGGGTCACTTGGCACCCTACGGCAGCAAAAATGTACTAAAATGTCGCTCACGAGCGCTGTGCAGCACCAAAGGTTAATCAATAGCGAGGCAGGCATTTTTAACCTCTTGGTAGCTATACATATTCATTAGAACTCCATCTTCGAGAAACTTACCCAAAGTGGTAGTCCCAAAAGCCCTTGTCTGAGCCCTGTTGCAATTCTTTTTCCTATAACAAGTTGCTTTCTCCACTTTGCAAACCACGCGCACGGACATGCTCTTCTGATTGCGTTCAGAGGCTGTTCATTGTGCTTGACCCTATCCCCGAAAGAGAGGGTCAGCCACACCAACCAGCCTCACGCCCCTCTACAGCGCATCTCCCAGTGTCCGTGGTCTGCGCAATGAAAGAAAAAAGATATGAACTAGTATGGCAAATTTCTCAATTGCTGATATTACGGAGAACATGTGAGTCGCTTCGACAGGCTCAGCGACCGACAGGCTCAGCGACCGAAGTGGCGACAAATGATGGGCCTTTAAAGATACTAGTCAAGAATGACGAGCGCAATGGACTTGTGCGAGAACGTCAGCTTGACGACATCGGCTGAGGCGCGGTTGAGAGTGGCTTGCCACCAGTTGTCGAAAACCACTCCACTTGTCTGCCAGACTAGGCCCTCTGATTTGATGTTCAGGGAATTATCTGGACTGAAAATGGACACAGCCCGGCCTTCTCCTACAAACAGTTCGCAAGAATCAGTCAGTGCAAAAGCCGTTGAGTAATCAGACACGACATCTACATAGACTTCGTTTTCCTCAGGGTTGCCGCTCGCTGCATAAAGCCTGGCATATTCCATGATTTGTCCAAGGTTGCCGATAGTGTGAGCCTCCCGTTTACCTGTCGCGCCCAGTACATGTACAGTCTTTATTTCCGGCCAATGCTTCAGAAGGTAACGGAACGCCTTGGTCTGGTCATTGGTCTCTTGCTCCTCCTCCCTTACAGCAATGCTGGAATATTCCTTTATCAATTTCTTGGAAAGGGAATCCATGTCACCGATGATGACATCTGGGTCACGGTGGGCTCTGAATATCTTGTCGCGGTTCCTCAGGAACGCTTCCAATGCCCCATCGCAGCAGATGATTACATCGGCCCTGCGGAGAAGTTCGCGGGGATATTCCTTTTTCGGGAAGTCGCCTTTGCAGATGATTACTGCTTCCATCAGGCCTTCGTTTTGGCTATCTCGGCCTTGGATGTGCCAGCGGTAGTGGTGTAGGTCTCCGGCTCGCGGAATCCTGCGAGGAATGCCTTGATGTCCATCCTCTTCTTCCCGGCTATCTGCACGTCTTTCAGAGAGATGGCCCCGTCAGCGGTGGTTATGTACAGATAAGTTTTGCCGTCGGTGAGAACCTTGCCTGGAAGGGTAGTGTCAGATACTGTCCCTTCGACAGGCTCAGCGACCTTTTCAGCAGAGAAAATCTTCAACTGAATAGGGGCTCCACCATCCTTAACAAGTTCCGTAAACGCTGCCGGATAAGGGCTTAAGCCTCGTATGAGATTGTAAATCTGTTTTGTAGAGTCGTTCCAGTCGATGTGGCATAACTCACGCGACAGCTTCGGTGCAGGCTTGAGAACCTCGGAGCCTTGGATGAAGCTTCTCTGGACACGTGTGTCAACATTATGCTCTATGATGCCTTGTGTGGTTTGGACAACCAGATCGGCTCCAATCTCCATCAATTTGTCATGGACATCTCCTGCTGTGTCCGTGTCGGAAATGTTAATTCCTTGGCGCAGGATGATACCTCCGGTGTCTATGTCCTTGTCAATCATGAACGTAGTGGCTCCAGTCCTAGTCTCTCCGTTAATCACAGCCCAGTTGATTGGGGCGGCTCCACGATACTGAGGCAGTAGCGCAGCATGCAGGTTAAAAGTACCGAGTTTAGGCATTCCCCAAACTTCTTCAGGGAGCATTCTGAAAGCGACTACCACGAACAGGTCCGCTTTCAAGGCCTTAAGCTGCTTTAAAAACTCAGGATCCTTCAGTTTTACAGGCTGGAGCACAGGAATCCCATGCTCGACTGCAAACTTCTTGACAGCGCTTTCATTCACTTTTTGGCCACGCCCACTAGGTTTGTCCGCCACTGTCACCACTCCGACAATGTTGTACTTGTTGTCCAACAGAGCTTTGAGTGGCGCAACGGCAAATTCCGGTGTACCCATGTACACAATCCTCGTCTTCTTGAATATTCCTGCCATAGCACTTTTCGCTTTTCTCCACCAGTTCTTTATGCTGTCCATGTTTGAGATGTCCGTGTCGTGGATTGCTTTCCATGTCAGGAACAATCCTATAGGTAGCAGAATCAGTGCGGACGCAAAGGCTCCCACAAAGGTGCTGATGCTGCCATCTCTTGCCAGTTTAACTCCGGTAATGTCCACGATCCAGTATAGAACGAAGAACAGCAAGGACACGATAGCGGAGACTCCGATGCCTCCTTTCCTAATCAAGGCTCCTAACGGTGCCCCTATGAAAAACATAATGAAGCATGCGAGAGCCTGACCATAGCGCCTTAGGAACTCAAGGGCTGTCCAACGTAGGCGAACCGTGTAGTCGAACGCACCGAACTCGTAGTTTTCGAGATTGGATTTGAGTTGCCTAGCATTGTCCGCTGCACTTTCGAGAGCCTGTGACAAAGAACGTTCGTCCTTGAAACTGAGGAACTCTGGGTCGCTGAAATTCTTGGTAATCCCACAGGAAGTGGTGTCCAACTGTTTGTGCAGAGTGAAGACGTAGGAGGCTGCAGTGCTGAAAAGCTGCTGGGACTTGGTACTGTCTCTCTGGGCTTCAAGAGAATCTTTCTGGGTACGTAGCTTTTCCAAAGGGAGAGCCTTGACCTGATCTCCATACCGTGCGCTGTCCGATTTCTGGAACGCATAGTTCTGGAGTGCGATGACCATTTCCTGCTTGGAGAAGTCAATTTTCTGAAGCTGGAGGGAAGTGTCCCTGTAGTTCTTCTCGTTTGTCTCCTGATAATTGGTCCCATGGTACATCTTGAAGGTCAGGTAGGACTTGTCCTTGGACATCTTCATGATGGCGGAGTCCGCAAGAGTGAGACGAGTGTTGCCTCTTCCGTGATGGTCGTATAGCATCACATCGTTCATCATGCCGGTCTTGTTGTTCCTGCTCCCGACCCGAAGGACATAGCCATCCACACCATCGTAGAACGTTCCGGACGGGATTTTGATTTCATCCTTAGTCTTACCGATGTCATCCCTCAGAGTGAATATCTCATTGTAGGAGACCGGAACAAGATTATTGATGACGAAAAAAGTACCGATGCTGATGAAAAACGATGCGATGAGTATCGGCAGCATGACCCGTAGGACGGAGACACCCGCTGCCTTAAGGGCGATCAGCTCGTTGTTCTCGCCCATATTCCCTATGGTCATCATGGAAGCGAGCAGGGTGGCCAGTGGCAGTGCCAGCGGTAGCACGGTGCAACTTCCCCAGAAGAGGAACTCCGCCACAATGCCAAGGCTCAGACCTTTACCGACCAGTTCATCAATGTAAACCCACAGGAACTGCATCATAAGGATGAAGATGACCACAAGCAGGATCATAAAGAATGGTCCTATGAATGAGGTCAGTATGAATCTGTCAATCTTCTTCATCCCCGAAACGTTGTTTTATGAATATATTAATGAATATTACCCCGTCTATGCCGTGATGATCTCGACCATCTTGTCTAGTGCGGCTTGGAGCCCATCAATATTCCTACCTCCTGCAGTGGCAAGATTCGGCTGTCCACCGCCACCACCTTGGATGGACTTCGCGGCTTCCCTGATGTCCTTTGCGGCATTGTGTCCTGCTGCAACAAGGTCGTTGGAGTACATCAACGCAAGCTGAGGTTTGCCTTCGTGGCTGAATGCTGCTGCAAGAGCAAAGTTCTCGACCTCCTTCTGAAGGATTGACGCGGCCTCACGAAGCATTGACGGGTCAACATCCCGGCTGAATTTAACAACTTTTATTCCATTGATCTCCTCAGCGTTCTCAGAAATCACTTTGGCAAACGAAGCTGCCTTTTCTTTAGCATATTCCTCGATTTTTTTCTTCGCGGTGGAGTTCTCGCTGATGAGTTTGGCCACGGCTGCGGCCACTTCTGGAGCGTTGCCCAACATGGTTCGGATGCCTTTTAGAGTGTCTGTGAGAGTGTCGAGAATCTCCTCAGCGGCCTCTCCGGTCACGGCCTCGATCCTCCGCACACCAGCTGCAATGGCTGACTCTGAGACAATCTTGAAGAACCCGATGCGTCCTGTTGATTTGGCGTGAGTTCCACCGCAAAGTTCGATGGAATCACCGAATTTGATGACGCGCACCCGGTCTCCGTATTTTTCTCCGAAGAGTGCTATGGCTCCCATAGCCTTGGCCTCGTCCATTGTCGCATCCCTCTTTTCTTCAAGCTGGTAGTCCGCGCGGATCAATTGGTTGACCCTGTGCTCGACCTTCCTGAGCTCCTCATCGGTGACTTTCGCGAAATGAGAGAAGTCGAAGCGGAAATAGTCTGGCCCCACGAACGATCCCTTCTGCTCGATGTGTGTTCCTAGAGTTTCTCTAAGGGCAAAATCCAGAAGGTGAGTCGCAGTGTGGTTGGCCGTGATTTTGAGCCTGCGCTCTGCGTCAACCTTCAATGTGAAGGTCTCCTCGCAGTTCGTCGGAATCCTTTCAGCGATGTGGATCGTGAGGTTGTTTTCCTTTATTGTGTTGAGGATCTTGACCTCCTCTCCGCTTTCAGAGATGATGACACCGGTGTCGCCCACCTGTCCGCCCATCTCAGCGTAGAACGGAGTGCGGTCGAAAACCAACTGGAACATCGTCTTGTTTTTCTGCTTGACGGTACGCTGCTTAAGGAGCTTGACACCGGAGAGCTCAAGATTGTCGTAGCCTAGGAAAGCCTCTTCTTCTCCATCATGATAGACAGTCCAGTCTCCGAACTCGTTGGCTGTGGCGTTGCGCGCCCTGTCTTTCTGCTTCTGGAGTTCTTTCCCGAATCCCTCCATGTCAACCGTGTAGCCTTTCTCGGAAGCGATCAACTCGGTTAGGTCGATAGGAAATCCGTAGGTGTCGTAGAGGATGAAAGCATCCTCACCCGGAATGGTCTTTGTGGCAGCGTTCTTCGCGATGTAGTCGTCCATCAGCTTGATTCCACGATCGAGAGTCCTGAGGAAAGACATCTCCTCCTCACGAATCACGCTCTCGGTGAGTTTCTGCTGTTTGCCGAGTTCCGGATAGGCCTCGCCCATGTCTGCGACAAGCTGTGGAACCAGCGAGCAGAGGAACGGCTCGTCGAAGCCGAGGAATGTGTAGCCGTAGCGCACGGCCCGGCGCAGGATTCTGCGGATGACATAACCGGCCTTCACGTTGGACGGCAACTGGCCGTCCGCGATGGAGAACGCTATCGCCCTGATATGGTCAGCAATCACCCTCATGGCGACTTCGGTCTTTTCGTTCTCGTGGTATTTGTGCCCAGAGAGTTCCTCAATCTTGCGGATCATTCCGGAGAACACGTCGGTGTCGTAGTTGCTGGTTTTGCCCTGAAGCACCATGCAGAGCCTTTCGAAGCCCATTCCGGTGTCGATATTCTTTGCTGGAAGAGGCTCCAATGAACCATCTGCCTTGCGGTTGTACTGCATGAACACGAGGTTCCAGATCTCGATAACCTGATCATTGTCAGTGTTGACTAGATCTTTTCCTGGAATCTTGGCAATCTCTTCATCCGGTCGCAGGTCGATGTGAATCTCGCTGCAAGGACCGCAAGGACCCGTGTCCCCCATTTCCCAAAAATTATCGTGTTTGTTGCCAAGAATGATGTGATCCTCAGGCATAAGCTTCATCCATGCCTGCCTTGCTTCTTCATCTAGCCCGGTGCCATCTTCCGCTGAGCCTTCGAACACAGTTGCGTAGAGTTTCGACTTATCAATCTTATAGACTTCGGTCAACAGCTCCCAAGCCCAACTGATAGCCTCGGTTTTGAAGTAGTCCCCGAAACTCCAGTTTCCCAGCATCTCGAACATCGTGTGATGCCTTCCATCGTGTCCCACAGCTTCAAGATCGTTGTGCTTGCCGCTGACTCTGAGACATTTTTGGGAATCGGTGGCCCTTTTCATCTTAGGTGTGCTATTACCGAGGAATATGTCCTTGAACTGGTTCATACCAGCGTTGGTGAACATGAGCGTTGGGTCATTCTTGATCACCATAGGTGCGGAAGGCACGACCGTGTGGCCCTTGGATGCAAAAAAGTCCAAAAATTGCTGTCGAATCTCTTTGGCGGTGTACATATCTAAAAATCAATTAATTCATGAATATTCTTCCGTTTCTCCACGAAAAAAGTTTCCGAAAAGGCACGGAATTGGCAAAATTATAACATTTTTCGGGATATATCGCAAAAAAGGGTATATTTGTAGATTATGGGAAAGTATATTCTCAATCCGGAGACCTTATTGTACGAGATTAAGGAAGTCTCCTTGAAGTCGAAAGTCTTCAAGGGGCTGCTTTTGTTTGCAGGCAGTGTGGCCATGGCAATCTTGTATATCTGGCTCTTTACGTCGGTTCTCGGCTACGATCTTCCCAAAACCGTTTTCCTGAAGGCAGAACATGCTCGTTGGGATGCAAAGATAGATCTGATGAACACCAAGCTTGACCGTTATGCTGAGACATTGGATGCTCTTCGTGTCAGAGATGACGACATTTACAGATCAATATTCGGAATGAATGAGATTCCAGCTGGAGTCCGTGATGCAGGCATTGGAGGAGTCGATAAGTACGAATTCCTTAATGGCCTTGAATCTGACAATAGGCTTAAGAACACTGCTCTCAGGCTTGATAGGTTGACGAGACAGACCTATGTCCAAAGCAAGTCATTCGATGAGGTGACTTCTGTCTCTAAGACAGCGGGAGACATGGTGTCTTGCATTCCTGCAATCCCTCCAATCAACCCGGATCCGTCAAAGTACAGGCTCTCCAGCCGGTTCGGTTACAGAACCGATCCGTTTACAGGGAGTGCAAAGATGCACACTGGGCTTGATTTCGCGATGAAAATCGGCAACCCTGTCTATGCAACCGGTGACGGTGTGGTCGAGTCGGTCAAGTTTGAGTTTTTCGGCTACGGCAATTCTGTAACTATCGACCACGGCTTCGGTTACAAGACAATCTATGCCCACCTTAATTCGGTTAAAGTGATTGAAGGGATGAAAGTCAAGAGGGGAGATTACATAGCTGACAGTGGCAAATCAGGACGTTCCAGCGGCCCTCACCTTCATTATGAAGTGGTCTATAAAGGGCAAAAGGTCAACCCTGCGAATTATCTGGACATGTCGATGCCCGTTGATGAATATTCCGCTATGGTTAAAATGAGAGAAAGGGAGTCAATGGCGTCTTCTTCTCCCATGCGTCGCAGTTTTAGCGTCAGGAGCCGTTAGGAAAGGGGGGAGTGCACATGAGGGCAAAGTATGAGTTCGATAAGACTCGGATGGAATTCCGCAAGGTGACTCATTCGGTATGGGCTATTCTAGGCAAGGCTGCGAAGTATTTCCTTGTCACGGCTTCCTTGGCGGTGGTTTATTATCTCGTTTTCTCATTCGTGATAAGCACGGATTCAGAACGCGCTCTCAAACGTCAGAACCAGATTTATAGGCAAATGTACAAGGACATGGCTGACAGAGAGGCTCTGTTAGGGGAAGTTCTTGAAGGCTTGAATGCCAAAGATGATGAGATCTACCACCGGTTGTTCAATTCGGATGCTCCTGACTTGGGAACAATTTATCCTGGAGGACTATTGTCCGATGTGGATTCGATTCCAGATGATCTGATTGTCGGTTACTCCAGTGCTAAGCTGGACACTTTGGGCAAGATTTCTAAAAGGGTAGAGTGCAATTTCAAAAGAATTATGGATGTGCTGTCGGACAGTTCATCTTGCCTTCCTCCTATGACAAACCCAATAAGCGGTTTCTCTTATGCAAGAACTGGTGCTTCTGTCGGTGAAAGAATCAACCCGTTTTATAAGGTCAAGGCTTTCCATGGCGGGTTGGACTTGATCTCACAACAGGGTGAGACCGTAAGAGCTGCGGCAGACGGAGTTGTCAAGGAGGTCGTCCATTCTTCAAAGGGATTGGGAAACGTGGTGTCTATAGAGCATGCCGAAGGTTACCTTACCCGCTATGCCCATCTTGAGAACACACGAGTTACGAAGGGACAGAAGGTCACACGAGGTCAGGTTATCGGTCAGGTAGGGATGTCCGGCAACTCTTTTGCCCCACATCTCCACTACGAAGTGTTGAAAGACACACTGAGGATGGATCCGCTCAATTATCTTTTCGCCTCAGTTACCCCCGATGACTACATGGGGATGCTGTTTATGTCTGTAAATACTGGTCAATCAATGGATTAATTTATTTTTTTTGAACATAATGGAAAAGTTGTATTATACCATCGGAGAAGCGGCAGAGATCCTTGGCGAAAGTACTTCGTTAGTAAGGTTCTGGTCCAACTCGTTCCCAAAGTACATCAAGCCTAAGAGAAACGCAAAAGGCAACAGACTATTTACGGCTGAAGACTTGGACTGCCTTAAGCAGATCCATTTGCTGGTCAAGGAGCAGGGACTGACCCTTGAGGGGGCAGCTAAGAAGATGGCTGCGGACAGGAAAACCGTGGACGGGCGCGTGAAAGCATTGGACAGCCTTAAGGAGATACGCCGGCAGCTGGTGGAAGTTAAAAAATCCTTATGAATATGAAGGTAAAGGAAATTTCCCATGTCCTAGAGGCCTTTGCACCTCTTTCAATTCAGGAAAGTTGGGACAACAGCGGACTCATAATCGGATCCTCGGAACAGGATGTCCACGGAGTCCTTTTGGGCTTTGACTGCACTCCTGAACTCGTGGATGAAGCTGTGGAATGTGGCGCAGACATGATAGTGACTCACCATCCTTTGATATTCGGAGGATTGAAAAAGATCTCGCCCGATGATCCGACTGGATTGGCAGTGATGAAGGCGGTGGCAGCTGGAATAGCTGTCTATGCGGCTCACACGACTGCTGACAAAGTGCTGTCAGGGGTGAGCGGTGCTATGGCGGAAAGGTTAGGACTGGAGAATATTGGAATATTGGAAGAAGATCCCAAGGGCTATGGCCTGGGAGCGATAGGCGACCTTCCGGAGAAGATGGACGGAAAAAATTTCATTGAATATGTCAAGTCTTGCTTTAATCTTAAAATTGCCCGTTGCTCCCGCATTCCTGACGTACAAATTTCAAAGGTGGCTATGTGCGGAGGCTCCGGTGCATCTCTGATCGATGTGGCAAAGAGCCTTGGAGCGCAGGCATACCTTTGCGGAGACATCTCATACCATCATTTCTTCACAACTAAGGATTTTATGGTCATTGATATAGGCCATTTCGAAGGTGAAGTGGAGATTGTGGACATTTTATTTTCTCTGTTAAAGAAAAAATTTCCTAACTTTGCAATCCGTACCAGTGTGAAGCTGGTGACAAGTAATCCGGTACATTATTATTAGTCAAATAGCTATATGGCAACTAAAAAAATCAAGAAAGTCGAGACCCCGATAGACCAGAGGGAGACCTTTGTCTCTCTTCAGAAAAATTTCGCAGACTCTGAGATTAGTGTAGAGGAAAAACTTAAGACACTCTACGCTTTGCAGGAGGCTGACTCCGCGATAGACAAGATCATGCAGATGCGCGGAGAACTCCCATCGGAAGTCGAGGCACTTGAGAATGAAATAACCGATTTGAAAGCACGGCAGGCACAGGATAGCGCTGTTATTGAGGCTTACAATCAGACCATAGCGGAGAACAGGCAGAACATCGTGGACTGTGATGCTCAGATTGAGAAGTATCAGAAGCAGTTGAACGACATCTCGAACAGCCGTGAGTATGATTCGATTAATAAGGAGATTGAGAATCAGGGCCTTCTTCGTCAGATTGCACAGAAAAACATTAATGACACAAAGTCAGCTATCCTTGAGAAGAAGGAGGACATCGAGTCTTTGAAGGACTACATCGCTGTCAGGACTGACGACCTCAAGGCCAAGAAAGAGGAACTTGAGAACATCGTGGAATCGACTTCAAAGGAGGAAAAGAAACTCCGCGCGGTCAGAGAAGAGTGCGCCAAGAAGATCGATCCAAGAACAATGAGTGCCTACGATCGCATTCGTGCCAGCGTTCACAATCATCTTGCTGTGGTTTCTGTCTATAACGGTGATTCCTGTGGAGGTTGTTTCAACACGATTACTCCTCAGCGTCTCGTTGACATTGCTTCCAACAAGAAATTGATTATCTGTGAGCATTGCGGCAGAATCATTGTCAACCCTGACTTTGAATAGACCGGCTAACATCATCTGAAAACATGCCTGACCAGCCAGGAAAGACAACCAAAAAGAAGGCGAGGCCAGTCAACCTTGACACACTTGGGCTTGAGATGGGAAACAAACCGCCTCAAGCTCTTGAAGTCGAAGAGGCTGTCCTTGGTGCCATGCTGATCGAACCCTCATCCGTGGACACCGCGCTTGAGGAACTTACTGCGTCCTGCTTCTACGATCCGCGTCACAGGATGATCTTCGAAGCGATGACCGAGCTTGTGAACGAGCATGTGTCTGTTGACATCGTGACCGTCAGCACGAAGCTCCGGGAGAAAGGTAATCTTGAGGCCATCGGTGGCCCTGTTGCCCTTGCCGGGCTGTCTGAGAAAGTCGGTGCAGCGGCTCACATTGAGTACTATGTCCGCATTCTCAAGCAAAAGAACATACAAAGGGAGCTCATCACTGCGTCTTACCAGATCCTCAAGGAGGCCTACGATGACTCAGTGAATGTGGATCTCTTGATTGATGAGTCTCAGTCAAGGATTTACAGTGCCATCCAGAGTAGCGTGAAGAACGACATCAAGGAAGTCGGCTCGGTGATAAACGAGGCGATGAGGGAGGTGGAGAAGAACCAGAACGCTTCTGGTGGCTTGAGCGGTGTTCCGTCTGGTTTCCCGTCTTTGGATCGCGTCACAAGAGGCTGGCAAAAATCCGATTTGATCATCCTTGCCGCCCGTCCTTCCGTCGGAAAGACGGCTTTCGCTTTGAATTTGGCCAGAAATGCTGCTGTGGATTATCACATGCCTGTGGCTGTGTTCTCCTTGGAAATGTCTGCATTACAGCTTGTTATGAGACTTATGACGACCGAATCTGGCCTGTCAGCGGACAAACTCAAGGGTGGAGCCAAATTGGACCCTTGGGACTGGCAACAACTTGAGACTAGGCTGGCGAACCTCTCAAAGGCTCCGCTTTACATTGACGACACCCCAAGCATTCCACTGATGGAATTTAGAACCAAGATTAAGCGTTTGGTCAAGGCGAAGGATGTCCGCCTCGTGATTGTCGATTACCTTCAGTTGATGCAGGGACCAGCCGAACTGCGCGGAATGCGTGAGCAGGAGGTGGCAGCCATTTCCAGAACCCTGAAGGCCACGGCTAAGGAACTTAACGTCCCGATCATAGCCCTGTCTCAGTTGTCCCGTGATGCTGTCAAGAGGACCGGTGGCAGTGGGAAACCTCAGCTAAGTGATCTCCGTGAGTCAGGCTCAATCGAGCAGGATGCTGACATGGTGATATTCATTCATCGCCCTGATTATGTTGGACTTGGTGAGACACCTGACGGGAAAGAGACTACTCAGATCATCATCGCAAAGCACCGTAATGGAGAAGTCTGTGACATTGACATGCTCTTCAAGGCAGAACAAGTCCGCTTTGTAGAGCCGGGTGATTCTCTTGCAGCTAAGGCAGAGTCCATGGGCTCTGATTCCGCGATGAACTCCGCGATGAACAATGAATTTGATAATAACCCTGACTTCTGATGAACCTATCTAGACTTTTCAGCGCCTTTGCTGCTATATTCATTTTTGCTTCAACCTCGTTGTCTGCTTCTGAAGAGGGAAAGTGCATTCCTGTCAAGAAACTAGAGGAGAAGAGCTTAGCGTTCAAAGGAGGTGAAAAGTTGGTGTTTACCCTTCATTACAAGTGGGGCATCGTCAATGCCGATGTTGCGCAAGCCACACTGAAGGTTGACACTACGATTTTGAATGGTAACAAGGTATTCCATGCTTCCCTTACCGGGAAGACACAGAAATTCTATGAGAAATTCTTTAGGGTTAAAGAAGAGTTGGATTCATGGTTTACCCGTGACGGGATGAGGCCTATGAAATTCACCCGTTTCGCTAAGGAAGGCAAATATACTTGTACTAATCTTTATTCCTATGATCATACTCCGGGTAATGAGCATATTAATGCTTCGTTGAGCAATTCAAGGAAGGGAGAGTTCTCTGCAACTCTGCCATTGGATAAATGCACCTATGACATTCCTTTGATGTACTATGTTCTTCGTAATGTGGATGTTACAAAACTTAAGGAAGGGGCGGACTATCCAATGACATTTGCTGTCGATGATGATGTCTATACTTTGCATTTCAGATACTTAGGAAAAGAAAACAGGAGAGTTCAGGATGTGGGTACGGTTCGATGCCTGAAATTTAGTTTCGAGGTGGTTTCCGGTGAGGTGTTCTCCGGGGAGTCGGATCTCTTCGGATGGTTTTCAGATGATGATAACAGAATCCCAGTTTGGTTTTCGGCTCCTTTGAAAGTCGGTCAGGTCCAAGGACGTCTGCATTCTTGGTCAGAGTTGAAGAATCCTTTTTCGTCAATAGTTGAATGACAAAGACATGGCAACAGGTGTAGTCTCTCATAAGGGCAAAATTGTGTCTGTGGAGAAGAATGTCGTTTCGGTTCGGATAGTGTCGGAATCGGCTTGTTCTGCGTGCCATGCTGCGGGACTTTGCGGTGCTTCTGAATCTAAAAACAAAATTATTGAGGTCCCTGTGTACGATGGGCAAACCTATTCTATTGGCCAAGAGGTCAATGTTTGCCTTGCAAAAAAAATGGGACTCAAGGCTGTTCTGTTTTCTTATGTTATTCCTTTAATGATATTACTGATTTTAGTATTATCTTTGTCGTGGATTGGACTCGCAGAACTGACGTGTGGGTTGGTTTCTGTCGGGGGAATCGCGGTGTATTATTTTGCACTTTATCTCTGCAGGGATCATCTTGCGGAAGGTTATGTGTTTTATATTGGAAAGTAATTATTATTTGGCTTTATGACAACAACAATCATTTGGACCATTGCAGTCATCACGGGCCTCGGCCTCTTGCTTGCGTTGGCCCTTTACCTTGTTGCGCAGCGCTTCAAGGTTGAGGAGGATCCGCGCATTGAGAAGGTCGAAAAGGCAATGCCGGGCGCAAATTGTGGTGGTTGCGGTTTCGCAGGCTGTCACGCATTCGCGGAGGCTGCGGTGAAAGCTCCGAATTTGGACAACAACTATTGTCCGGTCGGAGGCAACGAGACGATGAAAAAGGTCGCTGCAATCCTTGGCTACGAGATCAAGGAAAAGGCACCGATGGTGGCAGTGGTGCGCTGTGGGGGCACTTGCTCTGCCAGACCAAGAATCAATGAATATGACGGCACGGCCTCTTGCAAGGTCAAGGCCGCCCTCTATTCTGGGGACACGGGCTGCTCTTTTGGCTGTCTCGGTTGTGGAGACTGCGTGGCTGCGTGCCAGTTCGGTGCACTTTCGATGAATCCTGAGACCGGTCTTCCGGTAGTGGATCAGGAGAAATGTACGGCTTGCGGTGCTTGTGTTAAGGCTTGTCCTAAGTCCATCATTGAGCTTAGGGCTAAAGGACCTCGCGGCATGAGGATGTACGTGTCTTGCGTAAATAAAGAAAAGGGACCTGCTGTCAAGAAAGCCTGCTCGGCAGGCTGCATCGGCTGCGGAATTTGCGCGAAGACCTGTACTCATGATGCCATAACGGTTGAGAACAATGTCGCTTACATTGATTTCACAAAGTGCAAACTTTGCCGTGAATGTGAGGCAATGTGCCCTACCGGAGCAATCATCGGAGTGAATTTCCCTAAGCCTTTGGACAAAGATGCTGTCAAGGCCCGTGTCCAGGAACGTCAGAAAAAGGCAAGAGAGGCCGCTGCGGCAGCCGTAAAGAAGGAGGAACAGAACAATGGCTAATAGAACTTTTTCAATCGGAGGCGTTCATCCTAACGACGCCAAGATTTCACGCGACTGCGCCATCGAGGCTCTCCCACTGCCAGGGACCGTGTACATTTCCCTTGCTCAGCACATTGGAGCTCCTGCAAAGCCTATTGTTGCCGTTGGTGACAAGGTAAAAGTAGGCCAACCTATCGCTGAGCCGGGTGGATTCGTTTCCGCTTTCATTCATTCTTCCGTTTCAGGTACGGTAAAGTCAATAGGACCGCGCAAGGACCTCTCCGGTAATGTCCAGACTTATGTGGAAATTGCTGTAGAAGGAGATGAATGGGCAGAGGGAATTGACAGAACGGATGCTCTGGTAACCGACATCCCGGAAGACGGTAAGGCTATTATCGAAAAGATTCGCTTGGGTGGAGTTGTAGGACTTGGAGGTGCCACTTTCCCGACACATGTCAAGCTCATGCCGCCTCCTGGCAAGAAATGCGAGATGCTGATCATCAATGGCTGTGAGTGCGAGCCGTACTTGACATCCGATTTCCGTACCCTTCTTGAAAAAGGAGAACAGGTGGTTGTCGGCACAGCGTTGATCAAACAAGCGCTCGGAGTTGAGAAAGCCACAATCGCGATCGAGGACAACAAGCCGGAGGCGATTGAGCATATTCAGAAAGTACTCGCGGATCTTAAAGGCAAATCATTTAAATTCAATGGTATCGAGGTTCTTCCTCTGATGAAGAAATATCCTGAGGGAGGTGAGAAGCAGCTGATTGATGCTGTGATGCACCGTCAGGTGAAGTCCGGAGGATTGCCTATCGATGTTGGTGCTGTCGTTCAGAATGTCGCCACCGCCTTGGCTGTCTATGAGGCTGTACAGAAGAACAAACCATTGATTGACAATTCGGTGACTGTCACCGGTGAATGCTTTCCTAAACAGGCGAATCTTCTGGTTAGAGTGGGAACTCCGTTGCGCTACATCGTAGATTATCTAGGTGGAGTTCCGGAGAATGCTGCAAAGATCATCAGTGGTGGTCCGATGATGGGAAAAGCTATCGCCAATCTTGATGCTGCAACCTTGAAAGGTACAGGAGCACTGCTTTTCCTTACAGCAGAACAGACCAAGAGGCATCCTGAAGGCCATTGCATCCGATGCGGAAAATGTGCTGAAGCTTGTCCGATGGGGCTTGAACCGTTCTTGCTCTATCGCCTTGCCAAGGCTGGAAACACGAACGAATTGGAGGCAAATGCTGTTCAAGATTGCATTCAGTGCGGATGTTGTCTGTACACCTGCCCTTCTTACATCCCGCTTTTGGATATAATTAGTATGGCGAGGGGACAGGTTATGGGAATAATGAAGGCTCGCGCTGCAGCCGCTAAGGCTGCTGCAGAGGCCGCAAAAGCAAAAACTGTTTAAAGAATATGGAAAGATTATTGGTTTCTCCGTCTCCACACCTCCATTCCAAGACCACGACATCGGTCTTGATGAGGGATGTCGTGATTGCCTTGATTCCTGCTGTTTTGGTTTCAGTCGTGTTCTACGGCCTCGCTGAACTGTTGGTTTTGGCTGTCAGTGTCATCTCTTGCGTGGTGCTAGAGTATTTAATCACAAAATATTTACTTAAGGCCCCGTCAACTATTGGGGACTGGTCTGCTGTAGTGACCGGCATTCTTCTGGCTCTGAACCTTCCGGCCACAACTCCTTGGTGGGTAGTTTTCATCGGAGCTGTTGTTGCCATCGGCATCGCTAAGATGACTTTCGGAGGACTTGGACAAAATGTCTTCAACCCTGCTCTAGTGGGCCGTGTGTTCCTGCTCATATCATTCCCGACCTTCATGACTAATTGGGTTATTCCTGACGGTCTTTTCGGTGCCGGCCTTTTGGGGGCTGACGCTCTGTCTGGCGCGACTCCTCTTGGAATCATCAACGAGGGCCTTATGAAAGGTGCTTCGGCCTCTGACCTGATTGCCCAGAATGGATTCTCCGCCTCCCAGATGCTGTTTGCCAACATCGGAGGCTCGACAGGTGAGGCAAGTGCGATAGCTATTCTGATTGGTTTCATTTATTTGCTGGTGCGTAAGGTCATCAAGCCGTGGATTACACTTTCTATTCTCGGAACAGTGGCCGTAGTCTCGACCATCTTCTGGCTAGTTGACCCAAGTCAGTTCACAGGACCGCTCTTCAACCTCCTCACCGGTGGTCTTCTTCTTGGGTCATGCTTTATGGCGACCGACTATGTGACATCTCCGATGAGCACGAAAGGCGGAATTGTCTTCGGTGTTGGAATCGGTTTCATTACTTTGATGATCAGATACTTCGGCTCATACCCAGAAGGAGTTAGTTTTGCTATACTTATAATGAACTCAACAGTTCCACTCCTAAACAGGTGGTTCCATCAGAAAAAATACGGGAGGGCATAGACTATGGCAGTAAAATCTAATCTTACCACAATGGTAGTTTGTCTGACTGTTGTCAGCCTGATTTGTTCAGCTCTTTTGGGTGGAATGTATGCCCTTACAGCCGAGCCAATCGCAAAGGCCAACGCAGACATCCTTAAGGCATCAATCGGAGCCGTGCTTCCTGAAGGGGGCGAACTCTCCGAGTCCAAACCGATCGAGGTCGGTGGTCAGGCTTCTGAATATTATGTCAGCACAAAGGACGGTGCTCCTGTGGCTTACGCTGTGAAGTCAACCACAGTGGGTTTCGGTGGACCGCTTGTCCTGATGGTCGGCATCACCGCTGACGGAGTTGTCTACAACACATCCGTCCTGTCACACAATGAGACTCCGGGCTTAGGTGCCAAGTGCAACACCGATGAGAAATTCATGAACCAGTTCAAAGGCTTTGATCCAAAGTCTAAAAGTCTGACCGTCAAGAAAGACGGAGGTGATGTTGATGCAATCACTGCTTCCACAATCACATCCAGAGCTTATGCATTGGCTATTGACAATGCCGTCAAGGCTTTAAATTCAATTAAAGGAGAATAGGCTATGAGCAGCAATAAATTGAATCTGTTTACTAAGGGTTTCCTTAAGGAAAATCCTACTTTTGTACTGCTTTTGGGCATGTGTCCTACGTTGGCTACAACCACCTCTGCCATCAACGGTTTGAGCATGGGTCTCGCCACACTCTTTGTCTTGGTGCTTTCCAACATCGCCATTTCAGCTATTGCGCCTGTCGTGCCTGACAAAGTGCACATCCCTGTCTATATTGTGGTCATCGCAACATTCGTGACAATTCTTCAGTTCGCTATGCAAGCCTACACTCCGGCTATGTATGCTACTCTAGGCTTGTTCATTCCGCTTATTGTTGTGAACTGTATCGTTCTCGGTCGTGCTGAGGCTTTCGCCAACAAGAACGGCATCCTTGACTCTGCCCTTGACGGACTTGGAATTGGATGCGGCTTTACCCTCTCCTTGACGGTCCTCGGAATTGTCCGTGAGATTCTCGGAAGCGGATCCGTCTTCGGGTTCAAGTTCATCACCGGTGACGGAATCTTGGTGTTCGTGATGGCTCCGGGAGCGTTCCTCGCACTTGGTTACCTTATGGTTCTGTTCAACAAAATCGCTAAAAAGAATTAGTTATGGAATATTTCCTCATTATAATCTCAGCGATATTCGTCAATAACATCATGCTTGCCCAATTCTTGGGCACATGTCCGTTCTTGGGAGTTTCCAACAAGATTTCAACTGCCACCGGAATGGCTGGAGCCGTGTGTTTCGTGATCACTTTGGCGACTTTGGTGACTTATCTCATCAATCAATATCTTTTGGTCGCTTTCGATCTTCAATTTCTCCAGACAATCGCCTTCATCCTTGTGATTGCGGCTCTTGTCCAGATGGTCGAAATCGTGTTGAAGAAGATCAGTCCGTCTCTCTATCAGGCTCTTGGCATTTTCCTGCCACTGATTACCACTAACTGTGCGGTTTTAGGTGTCGCTCTTAATGTGGTGACGAAAGAGTTTGCTTTTGGAGGTCCGGCTCACATGCTTAACCTAGGTGAGTCCGTGGTCTATGCATTTGCGACCGCAGTCGGCTATGGAATGGCTCTCATCCTATTTGCAGGACTTCGCGAACATCTGGATTTGAATGATGTCCCTAAGCCTTTCAAAGGCATTCCTATAGCCCTAATTACTGTCGGAATCCTCGCTATGGCATTCATGGGATTCTCCGGTCTAGTATAGTTTTTGTAGAATTTAGTGGCCTGTACATAGGATTAACTAATTTTTATGATTATGAAAAAGGCATTATTGGCCCTCGTGGTTCTTATTGGCTCAGCGACAATTTCGTTCGCTCAGCCTAAATCACTCGGAGGACGTCTCGGTAACTATGGCATCGACATCAGCTTCGAAAATTATGTTTTCGGAGGTCCAGACTTCCTCGAATTTGGCTTGGGACTTGACAATGGATTTAGTACAAGTGACTTCCATGTAGATGGAATTTACAACTTCATGATTGTCCAGCCAGATTGGACACCGAAAGGTAAATGGGGGTTCTATGCTGGTCCTGGAGCTAGTTTTGCCGTATGGGATAATGATGATGACGAAAAGGCGGTTTATGCTGGCTTTGTCGGTAACGTAGGACTTGAGTACACCTTTTGGTTTCCGCTCCAACTCTCAGTGGATTTCCGCCCGAGACTGATGTTCGGTGACGGAGGACTCAGGGGAAACGGACCGTTCTCTTTGGGTATCGGAGTACGTTATTCATTCTGATTTCTTAACTTGAAAATGTGCGGGGATGACTATTTTTATAGTCATCCCTACTTTTTTTAGCATTTTGGGCAATTAACAATTAATTTGGTAAATTTGTAAACTTATTTTAAACCTGATTGATAGTAGAATCAAAATCGGAAAGCATGATCATGGGTGGAAATTGCACGCTCAGTTTGAAATGGGCTGAGGAAGTTATCTTCAAGGACAAGAAAATTTCTTTGAAAGATCTTCCAATGGCTGATGTCGAGGCTAGCTATAAGTTCTTGGAAGAGTTTGCCTCTGAGAAAGTTATCTATGGGATCAATACTGGGTTCGGCCCGATGGCTCAGTGGAGGGTTGACGACAAGTATTTGAAAGACCTTCAGTACAACATCATCCGAAGCCATTCAACTGGAGCCGGACAACCTTTGGATGACGTGTATGTGAAAGCTGCAATGATTGCACGCCTTGGCACGTTCCTTCAGGCCCGTTCCGGAGTTCATCCGGATCTCGTGCGGCTTTTGGTCGGGATGATTGACAACAACATATTCCCATTCATCCCTCAGCATGGCAGTGTTGGTGCGAGTGGGGACTTGGTTCAGCTTGCTCACATGGCTCTTTGCATGATTGGAGAGGGTAAGGTTCACTACAAAGGTGAATGGCGTCCATCGGCTGAGGTTCTGAAAGAGAATGATCTGGAGCCGTTTAAGATTCATATTCGTGAAGGATTGTCAATTTCCAACGGTACTTCGTTCATGACAGGAATCGGTGTTGTCAACCAGATTTACGCAGACAGACTCCTTGATTGGGCCACTCTTGCTTCCGTGATGATGAATGAAATCGCCTCGTCGTTCGATGATCTGATGTCAGAGGAACTTAATGAGGTTCGTCGCCATGAGGGACAGCAGGTGATCGCTGCAAGGATGAGGTCGCTGTCCGAGGGAAGCGGCTGTTTGCATAAGCGGGAGCATGACCTCTACGACAATGGCCACGCTTCTGACCACACTTTCGTCCATAAGGTTCAGGCCTATTACTCGTTGAGGTGCACCCCTCAGATTCTGGGCCCTGTGTATGAGACGTTTGCAAATGCTCGCAGGGTTCTGGAGGAAGAATTAAATTCGGCCTGTGACAATCCTATCGTGGATCATGTCGCACGGAATGTTTTCCATGGAGGGAATTTCCATGGTGATTACATTTCATTGGAGGAGGACAAGGTCAAAATTGCAACCGTAAGAATGGCCATGACAGCGGAACGCCAGCTCAACTATCTGTTCCACGATCGAATCAATGGAATTTTGCCACCATTCTTGAATATGGGAACGCTTGGTCTGAACTATGGAATGCAGGCATGCCAGTTTACAGCCACTTCAACTACGGCTGAATGCCAGACACTTGCCATGCCTAACTATGTTCATAGCATTCCGAACAATAATGACAATCAGGACATTGTCAGCATGGGCACCAACACGGCTTCGCTGACAAAAAGAGTCATTGACAACACCTATCAGGTCTTTGCCATCCATTTCATTGCACTTGCACAGGCGGTAGATTGTCTCGGAATAGCTGACAAACTGGCTCCGACTTCCAGAAAAGTTTACGATGATGTTCGCGCAATCATTCCTAAGTTTGTGGAAGACAATCCATTCTACGAGCAGATTGCGAGCGTTGAGGATTATCTTAGAAATAACCCATTAAATCTAAAATAGATGAAACTGTTCCCGGAACTTGAAAAAAGGTACACAAAAGATCCTTATACTGCCCGTGAGGCTCAGCGAATGGCTGAGTTCATCGCCTTTGGCCCGATGGTTTTCCAAGCATCACGTCTTTTAGTGAAGTATGGAATCCTTGAACTTTTGCGTGAGCATCGAGAAGGCCTTACCGAAGAGGAAGTTATCAAAGCTACAGGACTTAAGGAATACACTGTTAAATGCCTGCTGGAAGCTGGCCTTTGCATCGGAACTGTACTTGTCAATGTGGACACGGATCGTTACACTATCTCTAAGATAGGATGGTTCTTGCTTACGGACGAGGCCGCCAAGGTCAACATGGACTTCAGCAACGATGTCAACTACGAGGGTATGTTTGATCTGGATAGTTCTTTCAAGGAAGGACGCCCAGTCGGTTTGAAGCATTTCGGACAGTGGCCGACAATCTACGAAGGACTCTCCTCTCTCCCGGAGCAAGCCCAGAAAAGTTGGTTCGGGTTCGATCATTTCTATTCGAACAATTCTTTCGAAGAGGCGCTGAAGATCATCTTCGACCGTCCTGTGAAGAATCTGTTGGATGTAGGAGGAAACACTGGCAAATGGGCTCTTCAATGCGTCGGTTACGATCCAAAAGTAGAAGTGACAATTCTAGATCTTCCTCAACAGATCGAGATGATGAAGAAGGAAACGGCTGGTAAAAAAGGGGCTGAAAGGATTCACGGATGCGGGGGCAATCTTCTTGATCCTGCAACTAAATTCCCGAATGATAAGGAATATGACGTCATTTGGATGAGCCAATTCCTTGATTGCTTTTCCAAGGAGGAAATCCTGAGCATTCTAAAGAGAGCCGCAGAGGTCCTTCATACGGGGGCAAGGCTCTGCATCATGGAACTTTTGTGGAATAGGCAACGTTTTGAACCAGCTGCATTTTGTTTGACTATGACTAGCCTGTACTTTACCGCCATGGCTAACGGTAACAGCAAAATGTACTATTCAGAGGACATGATAAGTCTTATAGAAGAGGCCGGGATGAAGGTAGAGACTATCATAGATGGCATCGGACAGGGACATAACATCATAGTTTGTGTTAAAAAATAAAAGAATTACAATGAAGAAAGAAGAAATAATCTCCAAAGTCAACGGTTTTCTAGTTGACGAGTTCGAAATTGATTCGAATCTCCTAAAGGAGGATGCTGCTCTTAAAAAAGATTTAGGCATTGATAGTCTTGACATCGTGGACATTATTGTCTTGATTGACAAGGAGTTCGGAATAAAGGTAAAGTCAGAAGAACTTGGCCGTCTTACGACTTTAGGCAGCCTTTACAATTTCATTGAAGAGAAGCTTTCTTAGGAATATGTCGGAAGGCGATGTGAGGCAGTGGCAGGGAACGACTGATGGGACCTCGTGGATGCATCATTCCTTGATCGGGATGATGAAAGTTATTCCGCTTTGGTTCTTTTACTTGCTGATGGGTCTTGCGGTGCCTTTCTACATGATATTCAATCATAAAGGCTACCTGTCAATTTATCACTATTTTCGTAGCCGTCAAGGCTTCGGCCCATTGAAGGCCTTTTTGCACACCTGTGCCGACCACTTCATGTTCGGGGCGGTAATAATGGATCGCTTTGCGTCCTATGCCGGGAAGCGTTTCCGTGTGGAGACATCTCAGGTTGCGATGTACAAAGAGTTGTGTGCTTCGCAAAAAGGCTTTGTTCAGATCAGCTCGCACATCGGCAATGATGAATTGGCAGGCTATGAACTTAAGGCCACAAAGAGGATCAATGCTCTTGTCTTTGGTGAGGAAGGCAAAACCTTGATGGAGAATAGATCCAGAGTTTTGGGAGATAACAACATCCGCCTGGTGAGCATTTCTGAGGACATGTCGCATCTTGTGATGTTGAACAATGCTTTGGCCGATGGTGAGATCGTGAATATTCATGGTGACAGGGTGTTCGGATCAAACAGGACAGTCAGTTGCAACATCCTTGGTGGGAAGGCAGACCTTCCTTTGGGCCCTTTTCTTATGGCAGCAATGAGAGATGTTCCTGTCATGTCGGTCTTTGTGATGAAAATAGGTCTTAGAAAGTACAAGGTGCATCTTTTCCGTCCCGATGAGGGACTTGAAGGATTGGGTGTCAGGGATAAAGCGGAAGCTTTGGCTAAGGCCTATGCTGAAAACATCACCAGCATCCTTCGCAGATACCCTGACCAATGGTTTAACTTTTACGAATTTTGGAATGACTGATGAGCAACTCAAATATTTTGACTTCTCTTCGGTGAACATCGCGGAACTTCTGCCCCAGCGGAAGCCTTTCGTGATGGTCTCCGAGTTGTTGTCATTCTCTTATGAGAGAACAGTTACTCGTTTCCATGTTCAAGATGATAATGTCTTCATCGAAGGGGATAGGCTTGTGCCCGAAGGCTTGGTGGAGAATGTGGCTCAGACTTGCGCTGCCAGAATCGGATTCATCAACAAGTACATTCTTCACAAGCCGGTCAGCGTGGGCTATGTCTGCTCGGTTAAAGATTTCAACATTATCCGATCACCGCAGATTGGAGAGACACTTGAGACGGAGGCAGTCATAAAGGGGGAATTTGGGAATATGCTGATTGTCAGCGCAGTGGTTAGATGCGATGAGGAAACTTTGGCAGAAGGTTCAATGGTGATTGCTTTGGACGAGAGTCGCCCGGTCAATAGTGATGATACCCCAAAAGCTGTAGTCAGAATTTCTGACAACATCATTTCTCCTTTAGGTACGACCACAAAGGAAAACTTGGAGAGGGTGAAAAAAGGTGATTCTGCATTGCGGCTATATGACTCCTCCACTGTGCTCCCGGAACCATTCTTCGCATCTTTGATAGATGAGGATTCTTTGTCAAGGGAATATTCCGAATTGGGAGATCTGTCTGGATTCACTCGTTTTGAAAAACGCATCATTCTTTCTGTCTCAAAGGCTTTGAAGGGGACGGGAATAGATCCGGCTTCTGACAACGTGCTGTTCGTCATCTCTTCCACGAAAGGAAACGTTGAACTTTTGGATGAAGACGTGAGGTTTTGTGACGGAGAACGGGTCCAAAGAGAAAGATTGGGTGTCTCAGCGGAAAAGATTGCCGCTTTCTTCAAGAACAAGAACACCCCGGTTGTCGTCTCAAATGCGTGCATCTCAGGTCTTTGCGCTCAGATTGCAGCTATGAGACAACTGAGGGCCGGCAAATTCGGCACAGTCATCGTGACTGGATCAGATGTCCAGTCACGATTCATCATTTCTGGTTTCCAATCATTCAAGGCTTTATCGCAGGAAGCTTGCAGACCCTTTGATTCCGAACGCAAGGGACTTAATCTCGGAGAGGCTGCTGCCACGATAATATTCAAGTACAAAACACCGTCTCCGGAGGATTGGGTGCTGCTTCGAGGGGCTATTCGTAACGATGCCAACCACATTTCTGGTCCGTCCAGAACGGGGGAGGGAAGTTTTCGGGCGATAAAGACAATCCTTGGAGATGTTAGGCCAGAGGATTTGGCTCTCGTTTCGGTTCATGGCACTTCTACCGCTTACAATGATGAGATGGAATCAATAGCATTGACTCGTGCCGGGCTTCAAAATGTGCCGGTGAACAGTCTCAAAGGCTGTTTCGGGCACACTATGGGTGCTGCCGGGATTCTTGAGACGATTCTGTCTATGGCTTCGATTGATGAGGGAATCGTCCTTGGTACACGTGGATATTCAAAATGCGGAGTCTCTTGCCCGTTGGACATTTTCTCTGACGTGAGGCCGACGAGCAAGAAATCGTTCATTAAATTGCTTTCAGGATTTGGTGGCTGCAATGCTGCCGCTATGTTTGTGAAAGGGGATGAAGTTTTGAAAGGAGGGCAAAATGACAACTAAGGCTCGCGTCTCTATCACCCCTAATAAGGTGGTTGTTGGAGAAAAAATGCTTATCTTTGACTCTGTTGGGTCAGAACTTCTAGTGGAGATCTACCGTAAGAAAGTGGGTGACTATCCTAAATTCTTCAAAATGGACGCTTTGTCGCGTCTTGGCTTTGTGGCGGTAGAACTGCTGCTGGAAGATGAAAAACCGCGTAAAACAGATTGCGAGGACAGAGCAGTGATCCTGTTCAACCGAAGTGCTTCGTTGGCTGATGACGTTGAGTATCAAAAGACTATCGGCAATGATGGCTTCTTTCCGAGTCCTGCTGTGTTCGTCTATACTTTACCGAACATTGTTACCGGAGAGATCGCAATCCGTAACAAGTACTATGGGGAGACTTCTTTCTATGTGCTTGAACGGAGGGATGAAGATGTGATGAAAGAAATAGTGGATCAGGCATTTCAGGATCCGGTGACAGAGTCTGTCATCGCAGGATGGTTGGAATGCTCTGAGCCAGAACATTATGAGGCAGAATTGTATTTAATCGAAAAATGATCATTAATATGGATGCACTTATCAACGAATTGAAAACGAAGATTATAGAGGCTCTTAAACTCGATGATCTCAAACCGGAAGACATTGACGCTGATGCACCTCTCTTTGGTGAAGGCCTAGGCCTTGATTCTATTGATGCTTTGGAACTAATGCTTCTTCTTGAGAAGAGTTATGGCATCAAACTTAAGAATCCTGCCGAGGGCAAGGAAGTCTTCAAGTCAGTAAGAACGATGGCTGAATACATCAAGGCTAACCAATCGAAGTAAGTGTCCGGGAGAATCGTCATAACAGGAGCTGGAATTATCTCTGCCATTGGGGTGGGGAAAGATGAGACTTGTCGTTCTTTGCTCTTGAAAAAGAGTGGGATAGGGAAACTTAGACATCTCGCGACCGTTCACTCTGATTTGCCTTGTGGCGAGGTAGATTTATCGGATGATGAGTTGAAGAACATTCTTGGAATTTCAGCTGACCGGACGGTGCCTCGGACTTCCTTGTTGGGAATCATAGCGGTCAAAGAAGCCATGAGTCAGGCAGCCGTGAAGGAAGGGGAACAAGTTGCTCTGATTTCCGGGACAACTGTAGGAGGCATGGATGTGACAGAGCGTCATTTTCTTGATCCTTCGTCGCAGGGATTTTTGGATGGCCTTCATGATTGCGGTAACAGTACGGATGAGATTGCGGACCATTTCGGAACGTTCAATCTTGCCACTACGGTATCTACGGCTTGCTCCTCGGCTGCTAATTCCATCATGTTGGGTGCAGACTTGATTCGTGCCGGAAGATGCGACATCGCTGTTGCTGGAGGCTCTGAATGCCTTACGAAGTACCATCTCAACGGTTTTAACTCTCTGAAGATTCTAGATAGCGAACCTTGCCGCCCATTCGATGCCACGAGGAATGGCTTGAATCTTGGCGAAGGTGCGGGATTCGTGGTCTTGGAAAGTGAAGAACATGCGCTGGCTAGAGGTGCAGCTCCGATAGCCTTGCTGGATGGTTACGGCAATGCGTGCGATGCTTTCCACCAGACAGCCTCGTCCGAAGATGGTGAAGGCGCATTTTTGGCGATGTCCGAGGCGTTGAAAATGAGTGGATTGAGCCCGACTGACATTGACTATATCAATGCTCATGGCACAGCTACTCCGAATAATGATGCAAGCGAGAGCCAAGCTATGTTCCGTGTTTTTGGGCCGGATGTTCCTCCAGTTTCATCCACGAAATCATTCACGGGCCACACGACCAGCGCTGCCGGAGGCATTGAGGCTGTAATCAGCATCCTTGCCGTACAACGCGGATTCATCCCAGCCAACCTTAACTGGAAACATCCTTTTGAGGGAGGAGTGGTTCCAGAGGCGGAAGGTCGTGAAGGGGTGACGCTCAACCATGTTCTTTGCAACTCATTCGGTTTTGGTGGCAACGATTCCTCACTGTTGATTTCAAGATATGCCAAGCAATAGGATTTTCATACATTCAGCAGCTCAGATTTCTGTCCAGAAGCCACTCTGTGAGGAGTGGATGGCAGAGCCTATAGTTTGCAATGAATCATACATGCGGAGTCAGGACCCTGACTTTAAGCTGTTTATGAGCCCTATGCAATCGCGTCGCATGAGCTTGATTCTCAAGCGAGCGGCTGCTGTCTCCTTGACGGCTTTGAGGGATGCCGGTTTGGAGAACCCTGAGGCCATCTTCACCGGTACAGGATTGGGTTGCATGGAGAACACGGAGAATTTCCTTTCCGCAATGCGCTCTGATGGAGAAGAAATGCTTCCTCCGACATATTTCATGATGTCCACGCACAACACAATTAGTTCCGCGGTGGCCATTATGCTTCATTGTCATGGGCGCAATTGCACCTATTCCCACAAAGACATCTCATTTGAGAGTGCATTGTTGGACGCTTTCCTTCAACTTAGTTCTGGTCGGATTGCCAATGCCCTTGTCGGGGCTCATGACGAAACTACACCAACCACTTATGAACTTCTGAAAGGCTCTGGCTACATCAACGAAGGTGTCTCGGCTGCCGAGGCATCTTCTGCATTTGTGTTGTCGGTGTCCTCTGACCCTTCGGCAGGCCTAGTCCCTCTCTGCGAACTCGCGGACGTTAGGATTTTCCACTCTCCAAAGAATCTGGAAACAATTGTCAATGAATATCATGCCTCACGCGTCATCCGAAGCACCGACTATTTCCAACTGTTCGGCAAATGCTTCTCGACTTCCGGATTAGGAACCTACGAAGCTGCCATAAGGCTCTCAAAAGGCCTTGACAATGACATTCTTGTCGTGAATGATGCCGGTGAGGATGTAGGACTTGTCTATCTTAAAAGCGTATGTGGAGACTGCTGACCCTTTCTGTGGCCCAAAGCCTAATGCTTTCTGGAGGCCAAGTGTTTCTCAAATTTGCTCTTGCGAAAATGGGCGATTTTGAGTGGACATGGGCTTTCTTTGGTCGATTGCTAGTCAATTGGTGGTTTCTTTCGTGTGGACTTTGCTATGCCGGAGGAACGGTCCTTTGGATGTACATACTGAAAAGATTCCCGTTCAGTATGGCTTATCCGATGATTAGTCTGAGCTATGTCTTTGGCATGCTTGCTGCCATATTCATTTTTCATGAAAACATTCCAGCTACTAGGTGGATAGGAGTATTTTTGATAATAACTGGTTGTGTGTTTATAGCAAAGTAGTGATGATGAAAAAGTTTAAAGCATTGATTCTGAGTGTACTGATTGCTGTCTCTTCTGCTTTTGGAGCGGATTTTAAGCAATTGGATGAGGCTCAGGCAGCGGAGGCTATCAGAAAAATTGACGCTTCATGTGCAGGGATCAAGAGTCTCTCAGCGGATTTCAAGCAAGTCAAGGAAATGGCTATTCTTCAGGAGAAGATGGTTTCTAAAGGGAAGATGTGCTTCGCTGATGGGATGCTGAGGTGGGAATATGTCTCTCCTTACACCTATCTTTTCATTCTGAACAAGGAGAAGGTTCTTTTGCAGAGTAGTCAGACTACTAACAAGATGGATGTGAACTCGAATCGCCTTTTCAAGTCCATTGCAAGAATTATTATGAACAGCATCACTGGCCAAGGGCTGTCAGGAGAAGGGGATTTTAAAGTCAGAATGTTCCTCTCTGACGGTCGTTACATGGCTGAATTGGAACCACTTAGGAAAGAGATGAAGCAGATGTTCAAGACGGTTCGCCTGCATTTCGGTAAGGACTTGAAAGTCAGTGAGGTGGTGTTGGTTGACAACAGTGGCGAGACAGTGATTTCTATCTTGAATGCTGAATATAACAAACCTGTCGATGCGAAACTTTTTGTTGTTGATTAGTCTGCTTCTGCCGATTAGTGTGGTTGGTGAGCCCTGCCGAACCATGGTCGCTTCGACAGGCTCAGCGACCGGAAACACCTCGGTCACTGAGCTTGTCGAAGTGACAGCACAGACCGGCACAGTCTCTACCAACTACCTTTTCCCTTTCAACGACAATGAACCCACCCGCTACACCGTGGCCATTACCTTTAAAAACTCCTCCTTTTCAGGAATATGCGTGGTCAAGCAGATGGAGGGTACCATAGTCGGCACTATAGTGAACGAATTTGGGATAAGGGCATTTGACTTTACTGCCAGTTTGGACAGAAAGCATGTCAAGCTGCTGAACGTCATGAAGCCTCTGGACAAATGTCTGATACGCAAAACAATAGCCAAAGACCTCAAACGACTCTTCAACTCATCCGTCTCCGATGAATATATTTCCGTCGATGGATCAAAAATCATGATGAGGAGGTCGAACCGAAGCTACACTTTTTCTAAAATGAATATTCCCGAATGAAACTTTTAGGCACATTCTTCACTATCCTCTCCATAAAAGAGACTGGTGGAGGATTCGAACCACGGTTGGTGAGCTCAGTCGAACCACGGTTGGTGAGCTTAGTCGAACCACACATCAGGCTTGAACCAGACAATGTGATCTTCAAGGCGCATTTCCCGAACTATCCCATTACCCCAGGGGCTGTCCAGATTCGTGTCGCCACGGAACTGCTTGAAAACCATCTAGGTAAGGCATTGACTCTTGTGAAGATCAGGGACCTGAAATTCATCCAGCCACTTTTTCCAGGAACTGAGGTAACATATTCATTTACAAAATTATTGGAAGAGAGAGACCGCCTGAAAGTGGAACTGACGGTCCGTTCTGAGGGGATAGTCTTCTCGCGGATGAGTCTTGAATATGCCTGCGAGGGTTGCCCTATTGGCGCTTCGATGGTTGGTGAGCTTTGCCGAACCACAAGCTCTGTCACTTCGACAGGCTCAGTGACCGTAGAGCCGGTCGCTGAGCCTGCCGAAGCGCCCGGCCTATTGACGGATCTGAAAACCTGCGTCATAATCCCCGTCTATAACAATGCCGGAACAATCAATGATGTGGTACAGAGAACATTGAAGTTCTGCAAAGACGTGATTGTCGTGGATGACGGCAGCACTGACGGCTCCTCGGAAGGTCTGGAGAAATTGGGCGCTGTGGTCGTGCGCTATAAAGATAACCGCGGCAAGGGCTACGCCTTGAAGACTGGCTTTAAGGAAGCAAAGGCCCGTGGCTTCGAACGCGCCATCACCATTGACGCTGACGGCCAGCATTTTCCGGAGGATATCCCCGTGTTCGCCGCACAGGCCAGAGAGCATCCGGACGCCATGCTTGTCGGAAGCCGCAATCTAAGGATGGAGAACATGCCGGGAGGCAACACTTTCGCCAACAAGTTCTCGAATTTCTGGTTCAGACTCCAGACCGGAGAGAACCTCCCTGACACCCAGTCAGGTTTTCGGCTCTATCAACTGAACCGCATTGGTGGACTTCACCTGCTTACCTACCGCTACGAAGCTGAACTGGAACTTCTTGTGTTCCAATGCTGGAAAGGAGTCCCGATGATTCCGGTCGGAATCAAAGTCTATTATCCTCCTGAAGGGGAGCGCGTCACTCATTTCCGCCCGTTTTGGGATTTCTTCCGCATCAGTGTCCTGAACACAGTGCTTTGCATTTTGGCTCTGCTTTATGGCCGTCCGGCTCGCATGCTTCGCGGAAAATGAGTATATTCGTAAATTAGTTTAAATCAAGTGACTGACTTTTTTCTCAGAATTTATGACTTCCTTGCCGGAAGAAAATGGTTGGCGGCCCTGCTGTCGGTCATGCTTGCGGCAGTGTGCCTGTTCCTGGCCTTAAGGCTTCACTATGAGGAGGATATATCCAGATTCCTACCAGGCGATGAGGAAAGTTCGAAATATTCTGAGGCCTATAACGCATTGGGCAAAAAGAACAACGTCATTCTGATTTTCTCTGCCAAGGATGGTTCGGAGGCCGGTGAGGAGGCGATTTCTGAGGCGATTCACGATTTTGAGGACGTTTTTGATGCTGAGGATTCTACCGGGCTTGTTCCTCAAAGACAGATTACCGTTGACAGCGAGATGGCGTTGGGGCTTATGTCTGCTGTCATGTCGAGCTATCCACTGTTCATGACTAATGCTGATTATCAGCGGATTGACTCTCTGCTGAGAGTGCCGGGCTATATTCCTAAACAGCTTGCTTCGGACCGCCAGTCCTTGCTTTTCCCGACTGGTGATGCCATGGTCGCGAATGTACGCACCGATCCACTCCATCTTTTCTCTCCTGTTCTTGGACGGCTTAGAACCACTGCTGCCAACTCGAATTACACTATTATTGATGACTGCATATTCACAAAAGAAGGGAAAGGGCTTGCGTTTCTGACTTCCCCTTATGGTACGAGTGAGTCAGGGATGAATTCCAAAGTCGCGGATTTGGTAGAGGGCTCCATCAGGGCATTGGAGGCGAAACATCCCGATGTCACTGTGTCAGCGGTGGGCGCCCCGTTGATTGCTGTGTCTAATGCCGCGCAAATCAAGAAAGACAGCATTCTGGCCATCTCTATCGCTTTGCTTCTTATCGGGCTTTTGCTGGCCTTCAGCTACAAACGTTTTTCGGACATTCTTTGGATAGTGGTTTCCATCACTTTCGGATGGCTGTTCGCCCTTGGTTGCATCGCAATGATTCGTGACAGCATGTCCATAATTGTAGTAGGGGTCGCATCCGTGATCATAGGCATCGCAGTGAATTATCCTCTGCATTTCATGGACGGCCTTAAATCCGGTGTCACGCCTCGGCAGAATCTTAAGGAGATGGTCGAACCTTTGCTGATAGGCAACATCACCACAATCGCGGCCTTTCTTTGCCTTGTCTGGCTGGATGCTGTGGCCATGCAGGATTTGGGATTGTTTGGCTCTCTGATGCTTGCCGGAACGATTATTTTCGTTTTGTTTTTCCTTCCTGTGTTCACAAAGGCTCGCAAGAAAGCCGGAGGAACTTTGGAACTTGGAAAACTCCTGCCTGATAGGGCTCCTTCCGGAGGCTGGCTTCTTGTAGCAGTGATGGCTGTCACTGTGGTGATGTACTTCCTCAGCGGAAAGACAGAGTTCGATTCCGACATAAGAAACATCAATTTTATGACGGAAAGCCAGAAGCGGGACCTTGGTACACTTCAAGAAGGACTCGACCAGTCAGGCTTAAGTCAGGTCTATGCTATAGCTGAGGGAAATGACCTGGAAGAGGCACTTGAACGCAATGATGCCTTGCTTGCCGGTTTGGATTCTTTGAAAGAGGACATTGTGATGGTCAAAGGGCCAGGGCTTTTCGTACCGTCAAGGAAGACTTGCTTAGCTAGAATTGCAGTTTGGAAGGAATTCTGGGGGAACGGGCGTGCCGACAATCTTATGAAAGAATTGGCCGAAGAAAGCGAGCGTCAAGGTTTCTCGCCTTCTGCTTTCAGCCCTTTTATGGAAATCCTAGACAAGGACTATTCGGCCTCGTTATCAGATTACGAATCACCTATTTTGGCTTCATTTGATGGACTCTATGTAATCAAGGATTCTGACAAATGTCTGATTGTCAATCAAGTGTTCTGTGATGATGAGGCAAAGAGTGAGTCCGTAAAGTCAGAGTTGCGTTCTGATGGAACATTGGTGTTCGACACCGGAGATGTCAGCAACCGTTTAGTGAGTGTCCTTTCTGAAAGTTTTGACTACATCGGCCTCATTTGCAGCTTGGTGGTGTTTGTCTTCCTATGTCTGAGTTTCCGTCGTCTGGAGCTTGGCATTCTGTCCTTCTTCCCGTTGGCTGTCAGTTGGTTCTGGATTCTGGGCCTAATGAGCCTTCTGGACATCCGGTTCAACATTGTCAACATCATACTCGCCACCTTCATCTTCGGTCAGGGCGATGACTACACAATCTTCATAACTGAAGGTCTTGTTTATGAATATGCCTACGGAAAGAAACGTCTCGCAACCTATAAGAACAGCGTCTTTCATTCAGCCGTGATCATGTTCATAGGTATCGGTGCCTTGATTTTAGCCAAACACCCGGCCATGCGTTCGCTCGGAGAGGTGACGGTGATCGGAATGTTCATCGTTGTGGTGATGGCCTACTACCTGCCTCCTGTGATGTTCAGATGGCTGACGGAAAAGAACGGAGTCAAGCGAGACATACCTCTTACTTTGAAGAGGTTAGCATATTCGCTCTACGCCCTTGTCGGCTATGTGCTGCTGATGTTCCTGTTCGCCTACCCTTACACATTCTTCCATTTCCTGATTCATGGCAATTCTTCGGACAGCAAGTTGAAGTACCATATATTCCTCCAGAAGATGTCCCGTTTTCTGTTGAGGCGTATTCCTGGAGTAAAGGTGGGTCTTTCCGGTGCGACCGATTTTGACAAACCATCCGTGATCGTTGCTAATCATCAGTCACATATTGATCTTATCTGCTTGATGGCCTTGACCCCTAAAGTGGTGTTCTTTACGAATGACTGGGTCTGGAAAAATCCGATTTACGGTTATGTTCTTCGCAAGGCTGACTATTTCCCTGTGAATGATGGAATTGAGAAGAACATGGATAGAATACGCTCTTTGGTGGCTCAGGGATATTCATTAGTCATTTTCCCGGAAGGGACGAGAACTCTTGATGGTAAGGTAGGACGTTTCCACAAAGGGGCTTTTTATGTAGCCTCGGAACTGGGTTTGGACATTACTCCTGTGTTTATCCACGGTGCTTATGATGTTCTTCCGAAGACGGATTTTATGCTCCGTGAGGGGGCTGTACATGTTGAGGTTGGGACTCGGATTCCTTGCTCGCGGGATTACCGTCTGATGACAAAAGAGTGCCATCGCCTTTTCGTGAACCATTATTTCGAACTATGCCGGACTCTGGAAACTCCTGAATATCTTTCCGTTTACGTTAGGTACAAGTACCTTTACAAAGGTGCCGATGTGGAATCCCGCTGCCGCAAAGCACTATCTCGTGTGAACGATGCCGGATTCTTGTTTGAGACTCCTTCCGGAAATCATTTTGAGATTCATGACTGCGGGCAGGGTGAGTATGCCTTGATCTTCGCCTTAATGCACCCGGAGATTCAGGTGGATGCGTACGACAAGGACGAGGATAACATAATGCTGGCCTCTAACTGCTCTTGTTTGCCAGATAACCTTCATTTTTATTTGGAGTCATGAGACGGATTGCCTTGATAATCTTGACCGTTCTGATGTTCGGCCTTCAAGCTCATGCTCTGGGGCTTGCAGCATTCTTTCCTGAACCAGGCAAGGCCAACGGGGCTGCCGTGATAGTCTGTCCCGGAGGCAGTTACTATTGGCTTTCCAAAAAGACAGAGGGGACTGACGTGGCGAGAAAACTGGCTGATGCAGGATTCACTGCGTTTGTCCTCAACTACCGCCATGCCGGCACAAGATACTTTCTTTTCGGGAATATGGCAGTCCCTCAGAATCATTATCCCGATGCGTTGGATGACCTTAGAAATGCAGTGCTGGAAGTGAGGCGGAAGGCTAATGAATATTCCATTGACCCTTCAAAGGTCGGGGTGATGGGCTTCTCGGCCGGTGGCCATCTCGCTCTGAACAGCGGTGAGGAAGCGATTGAGGATCAAGGAATATCCTCGCGCCCATCGTTCATCGTCTCCGTCTATCCGGTCGTCACCATGATCGATGAGACAATCGTCCACAACCGCTCCCGTACAGCCTTGCTGGGCCGGCACAGGAAAGACACCTCTCTCAGGCGGAAGCTCTCAATGGAATTGGACATCCCGTCGGACATGCCGCCGGTGTTTCTGGTGAACTGTCTGGATGACCCCACCGTAGACTACCGCAACTCCGTCGTGATGGACCACGCCCTGACAGAATCCGGAATCCCCCACAAGTATATTCAGTTCCCCTCCGGTGGCCATGGCTTCGGTGCCTCCTCCCCTCAAGCCGACTGGTTTTCCCTTTTCCTGGACTGGTTTGAGAGTTTGCCAGCGAAAGGCCACTGCGAATAACCCTGAGGATGTTTTGGATTGGGGACTCCTAACCCAGTCTGCGAGCTAATGCCACCGCTATGTTTTTCCGGGCGAAGTCGTTGACCGAAACGAAAGTAGTCTTGCGTTTCAGCTCGTCAAGAGACATAGTCAGCAATAACTTTGCAAGGCATTCGTCCGCAAAGGAGTTTGACACGACATCAACACCTTCGAAATCCAGTGTCACCTTATCATATTCATTCAATAGAGGAACAAGTTGCTCTCGCACTCTCTCACCGAGCATTCTCGTTCCAAGATTTTCTCCAAAATCTCTGAATTTAAAAGTAGTAGTCAACATCATTTCATCCTCCTACCAAAGATTATCCAAGTTATCGGTGTTTAAGAACATGTCATTGAATTCTCCCTCACAATCTGTCCTGTTGTCCACAATGTAGTTAGGTACGATTTCCTTGTCGGACCGCAACTCAAAATAGACAATGGTTCCTTGCCAATAATCGCATGTGTCCGCTATTGTCTTGATCCCGTCATAAGTCATCTTTGAACTTCCTGAGACAATCTCAAGAACAACACCAGCGTTCTCTACCAATCTTGCCGTTGAGTACAGCCCAAATCCCATTCCTTTGCCATCCGTGACCCTATCTTTGATGCAGGATAGAACGGCGTCCTTTTCTGAAATACCATTGAAAGCGGGGTTGCTCATCAATGATTTTTGTATTCCGATCCCATCATCGGCCACCAAGACCTGTATGCGGTTGTCGTTAGGTAAATATCTTAATATTACAGTCCCACAGATTTTCTCAGAATGTGTCAGAACATTGTCGAGAACCTCGTAAAAACAATAACTAAGCGCCTGCAGAACGCTTAACTCAATATCGGGTTTGGCCTTCAGTAAATCTACTATATCTTTGTACACACTGAATATAGAATCGTTGTCGAACAATTCTATAGAAACAGGTGCACTGTTTTCACCGAAATACTTCTTTATCAGTCCATCGATGTTCATTTCAATGTCTTAAATTGTACGAACCTTGGATTGAGGATTGTCTCGAGGTCTGTGTGGCAAAAATAAGAAATTTGACTCAATGTAGAAAATATAGTGCTTTAACTATGCAATAATAGTGTAATGGATATAAGATTTTGATTAACCGCTGTTTTTGCCTAAATTCGCATAATATTCGACTTATTGAAATGACAGAGGACATTGAGTTTCAGCCGGTGGAAGTCATCAAAGACTTTCAGGAGAAGAAAATGCGCGAGGCCTTGGGGTATCTAGCGGCAAATTCACCATACTACCAAAGGATGTTTTCCCGTTTCGGGATAGACATCGCGGGAATCCGTCACATAGAGGATCTTGTCAAGATTCCGTTCACCGAGAAGAAGGACCTGCAACTCTACAACGAGGACTTTCTGTGTGTTCCGAGGAACAAGGTGATCGACTACATCACCACTTCCGGAACTTTGGGTGATCCGGTCACATTCTGCTGTACGGAAAAGGATCTCCAGAGGCTCGCCTACAATGAGAGGAAGTCATTCGAGTGCGCGGGGGTGCATCCCGGCAATGTTGTTCAGCTGATGACCACCATAGACAAGCGCTTTATGGCGGGGCTTGCTTATTTCCTTGGCATCAGGGAGTTAGGCGCGGGAATCATCCGTGTGGGCAACGGTGTCCCTGAGCTTCAATGGGACACTATCCAGCGAATCAAACCGGACACGGTCATGTGTGTTCCTTCATTTATTCTTCGCCTTATCCAGTACGCTGAAGACCATGGGATTGATTATCGCAACTCCAGCGTGAAGAGAATTATCGGAATCGGAGAAGGCCTTAGAAACCAGGACTTTTCGCTTAACCTGCTGGGCTCGAAGATAAAGGAAAAGTGGGATGTGGAGCTTTATGCGACATATTCATCAACCGAGATGGGAGCCACTTTCTCCGAGTGCCAGTACGGCATTGGTGGCCATGTGCATCCAGAGCTAATCATTGTTGAGATCATCGGGGAGGACAATCTTCCGGTGCCGGACGGGGAGGAAGGTGAGATTGTTGTCACTACACTAGGAGTAGAAGGAATGCCATTGCTTCGTTTCAGGACGGGAGACATTGCTGCAAAGAGGGTGGAGCAATGCCGTTGTGGCCGTAATTCTTACCGCCTTACTCCACTTGTCGGACGTAAAAACAACATGATAAAACTCAAAGGCACAACCCTTTATCCACCAGCCATCAATGATGTGCTTGACAATGTGGACTATGTCGCCAACTATGTTGTCTATGTCCAGGATTCCGAAGCAGGAACGGACGATGTTCTTGTGAAAGTGGGGTTGGCTCATGATCCTGGTGTGGACGTGGTGAAGGATCTGAAGGATCGGTTCCGCTCCAGACTTCGTGTCGCTCCTAATGTGGTGATCTGCCCAAAGGAGGATGTACAGAAGATTCTGTTTCCGGCAAAAAGCCGTAAGCCGGTGAAATTTATTGACTTAAGAAATAAGAAATGATGATTGACGAAACCATCTTCGATGACATAAGGCCTTACCGTGACGATGAGGTCCCAGCCGCGATGCACCGCATAGCGTCCAATGACTTGTTTCCGTTGCTTTCTTCTTTCGCGTTCCCGGACAGGAGCGTTGAGGAAATCCGCTCCCTTGTGGATAGCATCCGAACAGTGGACGAATTTCAGACCAAGATCATGTGGTACGTCAACGAGCAGATAGTTAAGCGCAGCATGTCCTCCTATACCGTCTCTGGAATCGAGGATTTGGACCCTGACGGCCACTACCTGTTTGTGTCCAATCACCGGGACATCATGTTGGATGCGTCTGTGCTCCAGAATGTTCTGCATGAACACGGATTCCAGACCTCGGAAATCACTTTCGGAGCAAACTTGATGAGTTCAAGCCTTGTGATTGACATCGGCAAGTCCAACAAGATGTTTAGAGTCGAGAGAGGCGGAAACATGAAGGACTTCTATAAGTCTTCTGTCCATCTCTCCGAGTACATCCGTCACACAATAGTGGAAAAGGGACAGTCCGTTTGGATTGCCCAGAGAAACGGTCGTACAAAGGACGGAAATGACGCGACCGACCAAGGAATCATCAAGATGTTCGGCATCAGCAAACGAGAGGACAAAATCAAGGCGCTTTCAGAACTGAATATCGTTCCTCTTTCAATTTCATACGAGTGGGAGACATGTGACTACATGAAAGCCCTTGAGTTGTACCAGTCAAGGTCAGAGAAATATGTCAAGAAACAGGGCGAGGATCTCTCAAGCATACTTTCCGGCATCACATCCTTCAAAGGTGACGTACACTTGACATTCTGCCCGATGGTGACAGAGAAGGATCTTTTGGCCTACGATGCCCTTCCGGGAATTGAATATAACAGGGAAGTGGCCAAGCTGCTGGACCGTCGGATTCATGCCGGTTACCGTCTGTGCCCAAACAATTTCATCGCCCATGACCTTCGTTTCGGGAAACATGAGTTCAAGGGCGAAAAGTACAATGAAGAGCAGAAAGAGCGCTTCCTCCATCATCTCCATAAACTTGAGAAATATGATGTCGAGGAACCGGAGGTGCTTACTGACATATTCCTTGGAATATATTCAAATCCAGTTGACAATTGTTTGAAATTGAGCCATGAATAGGGTAGTGATAACGGGCATGGGCATCTGGTCATGCCTTGGAAAGACTCTGGAGGAGGTCCGCGATTCTCTCTACGAGGGTAAATCCGGAATTGTGTATGATCCTGAAAGGAAGGAAATTGGGTTCCGGTCTGCCCTGACGGGGAAAGTGGATATTCCTGATTTGAAGAAAGAATTGAGCCGCTCTCAGAGGGTTTTCATGCCTCAGCAGGCAAAGTTCGCTTACTGCGCGACAAGGGATGCTCTTCGTGACGCGGGGGTGGATGAGGAATATCTTGACTCCAATGAAGTTGGTCTTCTTTATGGGAATGATTCATCGGCTCTTCCGGTGATAGAGTCAATTGACATCATCAGGGAGAAGAAAGACACCAGGATGTGCGGCTCCGGTGCGATCTTCCAGTCCATGAACTCGACTGTCACGATGAACCTTGACTGCATATTCAGACTTAAAGGGATTAACCTTACTGTGTCAGGGGCTTGTGCCAGTGGTTCGCATGCAATTGGTCTCGGTGCCCTGCTGATTCAGCATGGCCTTCAGGAAATGGTTGTCTGTGGTGGCGCTCAAGAGGTTCATCCATATGCTGTTGCGTCATTCGATGGGATTTCGGCATTCTCCGTCAGAGAAAACGAGCCGGAGAAGGCGAGCCGTCCTTTTGACCGTGACCGTGACGGACTTGTGCCGAGTGGCGGAGCGGCTACAGTGATTCTGGAAAGTTACGAGAGTGCCGTTCGTAGGGGGGCGAAGATTTATGGAGAGATTTTAGGCTATGGCTTTTCCGGCAACGGGGACCACATCTCCACACCAAATGTCGATGGCCCTAAACGTTCTTTGGAAATGGCTGTAAATCAGGCTGGAATAGACAGGTCTGCGATAGGCTACGTCAATGCTCACGCAACCTCCACTCATGTCGGAGATGCTAATGAGGCCAAGGCGATTGCTGCAGTTTTCGGTGACAGGACAGTTCCTGTCACAAGTACGAAATCACAGACCGGACACGAGATGTGGATGGCGGGAGCTAGTGAAGTTATCTATTCAATGCTTATGATGAAGAACGACTTCATCGCTCCGAACTTGAATTTTGAGACTCCGGACGAAGACTCCGCGAGACTGCTGATTCCTGCCGAGAGGATGTCCAAGCATTTCGATGTGTTCCTTTCCAACTCCTTCGGCTTTGGAGGCACTAATTCCACTTTGATTATCAAGAATCTATAATATGGCGGCCATTAGTGAGACAGTTCGTGTGAAGGTTCGTTTCTCCGAGGTGGATCCGATTAGGATGGTCTGGCATGGGAACTACATCAAGTACCTTGAGGATGCTCGTGAGGCTTTCGGCCATCGTTACGGAATCAGCTACATCCAGATTAGCGAGCATGGCTACTACGCCCCGATTTACGACCTTCAGGTACGGTTCCTTCGCGCTGCGACAGTCGATGATACCCTACTTGTTACCATTACTTGGAAACCTGCCGAGGGTGCCAAGCTCTGCTTTGACTACGAAATCCGTAACGAGAAAGACAATGAACTGATTCTCAGGGCTTCGACCGTCCAATTGTTTACTACTGAGGACGGTGAGTTCGACCCTGTAGGTCCAGCATTCTTCTGGGAATGGAAAGACAAAATGTTATCTAAATAGTTAAGGTGGAGAAAAGCGTCATCATCATAGGAAGCGGCCTTGGCGGACTGGAATGTGGCTACATTCTGGCCAAGAAAGGCTTCCGGGTGACGATACTCGAACAGGCTGCCAAGGTTGGAGGTTGCCTTCAATCTTTCCAGAGGGGCGGACGCGTGTTTGACACGGGGCTCCACTATGTAGGAGGCCTTGGCGAAGGCCAGTCCCTGCGACCTTTCTTTGAATATTTCGGATTGATGGATCTGCCATGGAAGCGGATTGACTCCGATTGTGTCGATGAGATTGTCATCGGAAATCAAAGTTTCCCCCTAGCCTCTGGCCACGATCGTTTTGTGGAGCGGCTCTGCGAGCGTTTCCCCGCTGAAAGAGACAATCTTCAGGAATATGCCTGTTTCTTAAAGCAAGTCGGAGACGACATATTCAAAATCTTTGAGGGCGACAGCGTTGAGATGAATGACCTTCTGGGTCGCAGCGCCTATGAATATCTTCACTCCACGATAGCGGATCCTCTCCTGCGTCAGGTTCTCAGCGGGGCGTTCATGCGGATGGAACTTCTGGAGTCGCTGCCATTGTACGTGTTCGCTCAGATCAATAATTCGTTTATTCAAAGTGCTTGGAAGTTGGACGGTGGCGGAGACCAAATTGCCCATCGGATGGTGGATTCAATTACCTCAATGGGAGGAACGGTCCGCACCAACGCCAGGGTGACTTCGCTTATAGCCGAGAATGGCAAGGTTTCCGAGGTGGAGGTGAACGGATCTGAGACATTGAGGGCTGATTTGGTGATCTCAGACGCGCATCCTGCTGTGACACTTGAGCTTATCTCGGGCGGTCTTCGAAAGGTTTACAAAGAGAGGATTTCGGCTTTGGACAACACGTTTGGAGTGTTTACTGCGAACCTCTGTCTTAAACCCGAAGTTCCGGTATATCCCGACGGGAACATATTCATTCATCGCGAGGGCATTGATCTTTGGCATTCGGATCCGTCAGCCACCGAGTCGGTTATGGTCTATTTTTATCCTAAGACGCATGATGGTGTGACGCATCTTGATCTGATGAGTCCTATGCCTTTTTCCATGATTAAGGGCGAATCCTATGAACAGGCAAAGCGTGAGAAACTCCAAGAGTGCCTTGGCTTGGTAAAACAACGATTGCCGTGGTTGGAAGACAGCATTGAGAGGGCCTACACCAGCACCCCTTTGACATATTCCCGCTACACTTTCACACCCCAAGGCTCCGCTTTCGGCATCCGACATAATTGGGAAACCCCTCTGCGCACTGTCCTTTCGCCTCGCACCCCTTTGGATAACCTCCTTTTCACCGGCCAGAGCCTCAACCTCCACGGTCTCCTCGGCGTCTCCATGACCTCCGCCCTCACCTGCCGCGAGATCCTCGGCAGGGATTTCATTGCCCTCCGCTGATTCTGTCGCTTCCCATCCAACTGAATAACCGTTAAAAAACAACAGTCTCATCGTCATTTTATGATTATCATTTTATGACGATGAAGAATTATTGCGTATGTTTGCACTGAAATTAATTTTGAAT
>CAKUSF010000001.1 GCA_934678915.1 uncultured Bacteroidales bacterium | reverse complement strand
ACTGCTGTCCTGCAATGTCAACAATTGCGTACATAAAAAAACAAAACTTTATTAAGTTTCAGCCGCAAGCGCCCGTACCCTCGGCACGGAACTTCTGGAGCTCCACGACCATCAAACAGACCGCAAATTTACGCAAAATCCCCCAATCCGCAAAATATTTCGCAAAAGGTCTTATTGGGGTCTTATTGGTCTTATTGTAAAAAACCGAGGGAATAGAGTAGAGTGCCACAAGGGGCACAAAGCCAGTCATCGGGCTAACGATGGCACCCTTTATACCATACGATAGTGACTCCTAACTTTCTCAACCTTGCCAAAACGGACGCGCTTGTACGCCTTGACCTTGACAAGCCTGATGACCTCAACTCTGACGGAGGTCTCAATACGGAGCTCAAGATAGATTCTCTTTTTCATTTATAAATATACCGTTGGATGTAAGAACTATCGGCTCCCCCTCGCAAACCACCTTCCCCCGGTAGAAATCCAAAGGCAGGCATCTTAAAAAGGGATCAGACACCTGCCTTGTTTGTCCAACGGTCATTACAAATGACAGTCACAAAGATAGCGAATATTTTTTACCAGTCAAAACACAACTTCGTGCGCAAGATGGGCGAATCTGCGCACGGTTAAGAAGCAAAAACCGAAAAATAAAAAATCGGTTCCAGAGCGAAACTGAGGCCGATTCAACAACAGATTCTAAAAACAATCTTTAGTTCCGGGCAGTGTCTTTTCGCCAGAGGCGGGACATGTCCTCTAGGGTCTTGCCTTTGGTCTCTGGGACTAGACGCCAGACGAAGATGGCTGCAATGACGCAGATGGTGCCGTAGAGACCGTAGGTGAACCAGTGGCCGAAATCATCACCTGCTGTGAGGTGCATGTTGAACATAGGCACGAAAGTCGAGCTGACGATGAAGTTGAAGATCCACTGGAAGGCCACAGCGATCGCGACAGCAGCACCGCGGATGGTGTTCGGGAATATCTCTGCGATGAGAACCCAGCAGATCGGGCCCCAACTGAACATGAAGGAAGCACTGTAGACCATGATGCTGATCATCGTGATGAAACTCAAGGCTTCGTTGCCGAAAGTCAAGGCAACACCGAAAGCACCGATAGCCATACCAATCGACCCCCAGATGAGCAGTGGACGACGGCCCCACTTCTCGACGGTGAACACAGCGAGAAGGGTGAACGCGATGTTCACGACTCCCATGATCACGGTCTGCACCATAGGGTTGCTCATTCCCATGTCCTGGAATATTCTTGGAGCATAGTAAAGAACCGCGTTGATGCCGACAGCCTGCTGGAAGACGCTGAGCATGATGCCAATGAATATGCACATGAAGCCATAGGAGAAGAGTTTCTCTTTCTTCTCGGTAAGAGTTCCCTGGATGTCAGCAAGGATTTCCTTCGCAGTGCCGAGACCGTTGATTCTCGACAGGACTGAAAGAGCTTTGTCCTGCTTCCCAGTCATCACAAGATAACGCGGAGTCTCTGGAACAAAACAAATCAGCACCGTGAACAAAGCCGCAGGAACACACTCAGAACCGAACATGTAGCGCCATCCGGTCTCAATTGTCCACCGGGCATCCAAAGCATTAGCGATAGCTCCCGCTGCATCATAAATAGGATTGGCGTGACTGCCAAGAATCAGCAGGTTAACGAAATAGACCACCAACTGGCCGAAGATGATCGCGAACTGGTTCCAGCTCACGAGCATTCCACGGATGCCACTCGGAGCCACCTCACCGATGTACATCGGACAGATGGCAGAAGCTATTCCCACTCCTACTCCACCAAGGACTCTGTAAAAATTGAAGATCCAAAGAAGGGTGAGAGACGGCTTGCCTACCGGCAGGATTCCGTACATTTCCGGGCACATGCTACCCCACGCGGAGATGAAGAAGCATATTCCCGCAATAATGAGGGAACGCTTGCGTCCAAATCTTGTGGCAAACAATCCGGAAAGGGCACTTCCTATGACGCAACCGATCAGGGCGCTGGATGATGTGAACCCGTGTAGGAAGTTCGAGTAGGTGAAGTCTGAGGCGCCCCTGAAGAACGCCTCCAAACCTTTCTCCGCACCGGAGATGACCGCTGTGTCGTAACCGAACAGCAGTCCTCCCAGCACGGCAACCAATACAATTGAAAACAGATAGGCACGGCTGCCTTTTTCAGGACAGTCCATCGCTTACTTGCTGTAGATGTTGACCAAAGTCTCGTAGAGTTCCTGCTGACCGCTTGTCTGCTTAGGCTCTCCGTGCTCCTTGGCATAGGAAACGAGTTCCTCAAGGGACATATTCCCTTCCTCAAAGCGCTTGCCCTCTCCTGAATCGAAAGAAGCATAGCGTTCTTTAACCATTTCAGGGATAGGAGATTCCTCGACGATGGCAGCAGCGTTCAGAAGCGCGCGGGCCATTGAATCCATTCCGCAGATGTGAGCTATGAATATGTCCTTCGGGTTGGTGGAATTTCTTCTCAGCTTGGCATCGAAGTTCGAGCCGCCGTTGCCAAGACCTCCGTTGCGGATGATCTGGAGCATAGCCTGAGTGAGTTCGAACACATCAACCGGGAACTGGTCGGTGTCCCAGCCGTTCTGTGCATCGCCTCTGTTCGCATCGATGGAGCCAAGCATTCCGTTGTCAACAGCCACTGCGAGTTCATGCTCGAAGGTGTGGCCGGCAAGGGTGGCGTGGTTCACCTCAATGTTAACCTTGAAATCCTTGTCAAGTCCATGAGCACGAAGGAAGCCGATAACGGTCTCGGTGTCCACATCGTACTGATGCTTGGTAGGCTCCATAGGCTTAGGCTCGATGAGGAACGTGCCCTTGAAACCGTGGGCGCGGGCATAGTCACGGGCAGCTTTTAGCATCTGTGCAAGATGGTCTTTCTCTCTCTGCATCTGGGTGTTGAGAAGGCTCATGTAGCCCTCGCGGCCTCCCCAGAAGACGTAGTTCGTACCTCCGAGCTTAATGGTGGCATCAATAGCGTTCTTGATCTGCACAGCGGCACGGGCGACAACATCGAAGTCAGGATTGGTTGCAGCACCGTTCATGTACCTTCTGTGACCGAAGACATTGGCGGTTCCCCAAAGAAGTTTGATGTCGGTACCCTTCATCTTTTCAAGAGCATAGTCGGTGATAGCCTTCATTCGGGCTTCATATTCCTCAATAGTCGGAGCCTCGTCAACAAGGTCAACATCGTGGAAGCAGAAGTACTCGATGCCCAGCTTGTTCATGATCTCGAAGCCTGCGTCCATTTTGTCCTTGGCCCTCTGAAGAGGATCTGAAGCCTTGTCCCACTCGTAGTCTCTGGTCTGGCCACCGAATTGGTCTCCGCTCGCCTGACCGAGTGTGTGCCACCAAGCCATCGCGAATTTGAGCCAATCCTTCATCTTCTTGCCGAGAACTACTCTCTCAGGGTCATAATAATGAAACGCTAGTGGGTTCTTGCTTTCCACGCCCTCGAACGGAATCTTACCGATTTGAGGGAAATATTCTTTTGCCATAATACTATAATTATTAATAAGTTATTACTTTATCAAGTTCTTCCTTCCAACGCCCGTAAGCCTCCTGATAGGCTTCATGATCCGTAGGTTCCACCACGGCCAGACGCTCAAGGGTAGAAAAGGCTTCATCGTTGTTTTTTAATATTCCTACGCCCATTCCAGCACCTTTGGCAGCTCCAACGGAGCCATCAGTGTCGTGAAGCTCGATCGTTGCTCCCGTCACCCCGGCAAGGGTATCCCTGAACACCGGGCTAAGGAACATGTTAGCATTTCCTGCATGAATCACGTTGACTTTCATGCCCATCTCGGACATGATGTCCATTCCGTACCTGAATGAGAACGCAACGCCCTCCTGGGCGGCTCTGACGACATGCCTCCAGTTGTGGACATTAAAATTAAGTCCGGACAAACGGCAGCCGATCTCTTTATTGCCGAACATTCTTTCCGCTCCGTTTCCGAAAGGAGAAATCAGCACGCCTTCGCTTCCGATTGGAATGCCAGCAGCGATGTCGTTCATCTCAGCGTAAGAAAGGTCCTGAGGAATTGCATTTCTGCGGACCCATGAATTAAGGATTCCGGTCCCGTTGACACAAAGAAGGATTCCAAGCCGAGGTGCCTTTGCCGTGTGGTTCACATGGGCGAAGGTGTTCACCCTCGATTTAGGGTCATAGCCATATTCCCCGTTCACGCCATAGACGACTCCCGATGTACCAGCGGTCGCAGCGACATCTCCGGGATTGAAAACATTCAGAGACAGTGCGTTGTTCGGTTGATCCCCCGCTCTGTACGAAACCGGAATTCCGGCCTTGAGCCCTAACTCCGCCGCTGCCGATGCAGTCAGCCTCCCCTGCTCCGAAAAAGTGGGAACGATCTTAGGAAGAATATCCTCCTTAAACCCGAACCAATCCATCAGGAAAGAGGCAGGGCGATTCTCCTTGAAGTCCCAAAGCATGCCTTCGGACAATCCGCTGACAGTAGTGCAAGACTCTCCTGTGAGTTTCAATGCAATGTAATCTCCAGGAAGCATTATCTTGTCAATCCTTTCGAATATTTCCGGTTCGTTTTCCTTCACCCAAGCCAGCTTGGAGGCGGTGAAGTTACCGGGAGAGTTCAGAAGATGGCTCAGGCACTTTTCCGGACCTATTCCCTTAAAAGCGGCCTCGCCATAAGGCACTGCCCTTGAGTCACACCAGATTATGGCATCTCTAAGAGGCTCTCCGTCCTTGTCCACGCACACCAAACCGTGCATCTGGTAGGATATTCCTATGGCACGGATGTCTGCATTCCCGACTTTGGAGATTATTTCCGAAGTGGCGAGTTTCAGGAAATCCCACCACATATTCGGATCCTGTTCCGCCCAGCCTATCCTTTTTGACGTGATAGGGGCTTCACTTTTCGGATAGTGAGCACTGGCCACGCACTTTCCTGTGGCCACATCCACAAGGCTGGCCTTGACAGACGAGCTTCCTACATCGTAGCCAAGCAGGCAATCGGCAAATCCATTCATATTCTTGTCTTTTTAAATATCTTTGAATCAAAGCGATAGAATCTCGCGGCCCTATGAGCCACGCCTTTTTCCTTTTCCACAAGCGGCACCACATAGGGCATCACAGCCAACTTTTTGTAGAAATTCCGGGCATCTATTTCATTACCGGTGACAAACTGATAGACTTTCCTGAGCTGCGGAATCGTGAACTTTCTCGGCAGAAGCTTGAACATGCACTGAGGCTCACCAATAGCGTACATTCCCATGTATTTCACAGCATCACGTATGATTATGTTATGATCAAAGGCAAGCATCGGCACCTCGTCAAGCGGCACCCAGCATGCCTCGTACCCATCCAAAACCTCAAGAGCTCTGTCGATTCTGACAAGCGCGACATAAGCCACAGTAACAATTCTCTCAACAACCTGATTTTCTGTAATCTTTATCCAGTGGAGATCCTTAGGATCTTTCGTTCTGTCCTTTGATCCGAAGGCTTTGAATTGAAGCAAAGGAATATTCTTTAGCCCTGTCAATTCTCCAAGCACCCTCGCAGCAGCCTCATCAAGATCCTCGTCCATGTAAATGATGTTCCCAGGAAGTTTCATGTCGTGAAATTCCTGTCCGTTCTCTTCTCCACATCGCTTGATCAATAGCACATTCAATCTCTCACCATCAAATCCAAAAACCACACAATCCACCGAAATGTGATTGTTAGCCCTTGGCTTCGCGCCAGTATGTACTGTAGGCATTATATTATCGTTCATGTTATCAACTATGTTCTGCAAATATAAACAATATCTGATAAAATCACAAAATATTATATAATTAATAATCGAATATATTATAAATCAACGTTTTACTAATCATAAAAATTATGATTTCATGTTCGTTCTTATCATAAATGGTATGATAAGATTTTGAATAGACAAAAAAATAGTGTACCTTTACACAACCATTAGTTAACACTAAACTTGAGACAGTTTTTGTTGTGAGAAGAATAGCAACCATCATTATATTACTTATTGCCGCCACTCTGACGGCAATGGCTCAGAATTATGAATACGGGCTTCACTTCAATTCATACCCTTTGGCTTCCGAGCGGATTACAAGCCTGCTTCTGGACAACGGAAAACTCATACCGGCAAGCGGGAAGACAGTAAAGATGAGCTTTACGGTCCGCAACAGACCTGAGAACATCTTCGGAACCGTTTTCCGCATCATCACAGACAGTGGGGAGAACATCGATCTTATGTACTCTATTGACAGGAACAACATTCATTACCCAATTCTTGTCACAGGAGAGACCGTCACAAGGATTGAATCCGAACTAGTTTCCGATGAGTGGTTCCCGGTCTCAATCTCATTGAATCCCAAGGATGGTGGCATCGAAATAGACTTCAACGGAACTGTCACCACATTGAAGGATGCTGGGACTAAAGGGGCATCGGGATTCCGGATAGCATTCGGCAAATGTCCTTTGTCCGGCTACACTCTTGACGATGTAGCGTCCATTGACATTAAAGACATAATCATCTATCGCAACGACAAGAAAATACGTCATTGGGCTCTTTCTCTTCACGAAGGTGAGGACTGCTTGGATCTGATTCACCAAAGCAGGGCAAGCGGGGCGAACGCCAAGTGGATTATCGACCAGTACATCACATGGAAGCCGGTGACAGAAATCGAGTTTGACAGCAATCCATCGGTCGCTTTTGATCCTGACGGAGTGTTCTACCTTACAACAAACGGTAATGAGCTGAAGATTTTCGACACCCGAAGAGACTCTTTGTCTGAAATTACCCGAATAAGTGGTGGGTATCCAGGTAACGCTCCGAACCAACTGACCTACGACAAGGTAAGGAAGAGGTTGATTGCCTATAATCTTGATGAAGGCACGGGAGCAAGCCTTAATCTTGAGCTGAAACGATGGGAGGGTGGCAAAGCAGCGACAAAAGACCACGATTTCTGGAACAACACCTCATGCTATGACCCTGAAACCGGGAGAGTTATCAGTTTCGGGGGATATGGCCATTATCACTATAACAATCGTCTTGTAGTTCTCAATCCGTTCGACAATTCTGACAATAGTACTGGAATCATTGAGGACATCACACCAAGATACGGCTCCGCTTCCGTGATTGTGGATTCATTGATGTACATCTTCGGAGGAAGGGGGAATGCATCTGGAAAGCAGGAATTGTCGCCAAGGTATTATTTCGAATTATACTCCATCAACCTAAATAACAACAAGGCCGAGAAAATTTGGAGCAAAAAGGACTTCAACATTGATTTCGTCTGCGGTGAGGACATGATATATGACAAAAAGGAGGACTGCTTCTATGTCATGGCCAACAGAGGTGGTGGCGTCCTGATAAGAATAAAGAGGACAGAGCCAGTTATGGACTACATGTCTTTGGACTGCAAAGTCAACTACAATTCTCAGTACTCTTGGGCAAACCTATACCTCAACAGTGAAGAGAACAAGATATATTCAGTTATAACCAAGTCTCAGGTTGATGGAGCATCAAGGGTTCATATATTCGAGATGAATTACCCTCCGATTCCTGTCAATTCGCTTCATCAGGCCATGGCACGGAGCGAGAAATCATCAAAAGAGATTGAGGATAGATTCTTGAGCATCGGTGGATGGACACTGATATTGCTGTCATTCGCGATTTCCTGCTCTTTGGCAATCGTGGTGTGGAGAAGGCGCAGAGGAGAATCATCTAAGGTGAGATCTACTGTGGAAGTGGGAAACGAGGAATATGTTCCTGAAACTGTTTACTACGATCTGAGCCGAAGCTGCATCTGCTTCTTTGGTGGGTTCAAGGTGATGGACAAAGACGGCAACGACATCACTCTTCAGTTTACTCCTACTCTTAAAGCCCTGCTTGTTCTGTTGATTATGTTCACTGTCAAGGAGAGCAACGGAATCATTAGTGGGAAGCTGAATCACCTGCTTTGGTCCTATAAGCCGGAAGACTCCGCCAACAATAACAGGAACGTGTACATTAGCAAACTCAGATCTGTCTTGGAGCAAGTTGGAGACATCAAGATTCTGAATCAGAACAAATTCTGGAGCATCTCATTCGGAGATGGGACATTCTGCGATTACTGTGAGGCCATGAGACTTTACGATGAACCGGATAACGTGGATTCCGCCCAAAGGCTTCTGGAGCTTCTTCTCAAAGGGCAGATGCTGCCTAATCTCGAGCTGGACTGGATGGACGATTTCAAGAGCGAGTTCTCCAACAAGACCATTGATTTCCTATGCCAGCAACTTAAGAGAAAGGATTTGCCTGACAAGGTGCTGCTTTGCGCTACAGACACGATTTTCCAGTACGATTTCCTGAACGAGGAGGCCTTGAAAGTCAAATGTGCAATCCTCTACAGACAAGGGAAGGCCGGCTTGGCGAAGTCGATTTACGACACGTTCCTAAAAGACTACAGGACATCTCTAGGAATCGAATATCCGATGGCTTTCAAGGAATTGATAGATGGCTAGTAATTCGCTGCTAACGTTGCTTTAGTCTCTTGGCTGCGTTTCCGGCCAAACGGAGGTACAAATCCGGTTCAACACCATCGTCCAACGGGACAAAACGGCTTCCGCCTTGCTGCACAGGCAGTCTCTCAGCAAGCTTGTAAATCGCAGTGCCTTCATCAATCTCGTCGAACATCGCAACATAGATCATCTCGGCTCCTGCATTCAGGAGATAGTCCAGCTGCATGCTGAAAAAGGATCCGCCATTACGAGGAATAGTGCTACCAGTTCGAGGATAGATCATGTTCTCCCACGAGAAGCCAGGGAAAGCCAATGGAGCATAGTCGATGCCTTTTTCCTTAGCCCAAGCTAAATCCTTATCAATCAACGGACAGAATCGCTCGTAGCTTTGTTCATTGTAACGTCCTACGAACCAAGGCATGACAATGTCACATTTAAGGATAAGATCATGCAGCCTGAAATCGCCTATGGCATCAACATTCCTTTCACGCCATCTGGACGGCACACCAATCAAGACACTGAAGCCTCTGTCCTTCAAGCCATCTATGATTTCAGCAGCCTCCTCAAAACCGTATTTTCGATTATCATTGAAGCCGACTCCCCAGACTGCGACAAGCGGCCTGCCGTTATGGTAAAGATAGGATGGATTGTCACTGTGATTAAAAAGGTGATACTTTTCCGCCAGATCATCAGCATCGTCAAGCAATGTCTTAGGCCCTTTGGACGGTGACATTCCTGACAGGTCATACATCACACAGATTGCCCTATCGTACTTGTTAGCCGCGACCATGGCATTGGACAGCACTGTGTTAAAATGGCTTAAGCCTGACGGATGGGAAATTTCTCCCACGAAACGCTGCATGAAGACTCCGTCAATTCCATATTCCTTCATCCAACGGAAATGCGTGTCAACGGTTGAATAATCTCTGGAAGAGTACAAATAGGCAGGAGAACCATCTTCGTAGGAAAATTCGGTCTTATAAAGCTTTTGGTACTCTGAAACATCGGGCCACAAGTCTATTGAGCACGATCCCGGTCGGAAGCCATTGCGTCCCCGATAGTGGTACCATCCCCTGTTCGCCCCATCGCTAGGAGCATTGAACCAACCCTGATAGCCAGCCATAAGGAGTCCTTTATAAGACTCATAAGCAATGCTTCCAGAGTAGATTCCATCACCGGCCACGGTTAGTGTAGCCGGCAACAGAAATCTTATCAATATTAACACTATTTTTTTCATAGGTTATCTCTACTCCGTTCCAATTACAATGTCCATCTTTCTTGATTCCGGAGTAACTTTCATTTGCGTCACCTTGCCATCACTTACACTGCATTCGATGGTAGTGTTGTAAGGGGCATGTAATTTAAAATCCGCATTCCATTCCTCCGGCCATGCAGGAATAATCCGGATAGTTCGGCCTTCCGCCTGCATGAGCATGAGTTGGAGAGTCATCGATCCTGTACCACCATTGTCCATGTCTGGAGAATAGTCAGCGACCTTAGCCCAGAACCAAGGGAAGCGCTGTTTCCCATAGGTTGTGAAAGCATGTACCGCTGCATTGCGGGCAACGCCAGTGATGCCAAGTAAAGCGGCCTGCATTCCGTCCTGTCCCCAACAGTTGTCAAACGGGAAAAGACGAGCGTCAAACGTGTCGCGGGCAAGATCAAGCCCCGGCTTGCCAAGACAGTAATTGCGGTATGGGAACACCGGATAAAGTTCCGGATTCTCTCCGTTGTCTATTCTGCCATATTTCAAAGCAGGAAGGATTCCCTTCTTCCCATTTTTCAGGGTACCCATAGGGATTTCTGGGAGATCTCGCTCCAAACTCGTCAATAGTTCGAGCATCTCGCTGTCTAATAATTCCGCTGGGATATTCCTGAACCTTCCGACCAAAGACCATAGGCCAGCGATGTCAGGAGTTGCATTGACCACGTCATATTGGTAAACCTCGATGGATTGAATCGGATCAAAGAGAATTTTACCGTCCTCTCCTCGGCTCCAGTGCTCATTGTAGTAAGTCATTACGGCTTTGGAGAAAGGCAGGATCGCGGATGCAAAATATTCATTGTCCAAAGTGTTGTCGTAGTAGTCAAGCATCTGATAGACAATCTCCAGAGCACCTTGGGTGTGATACCTCATGTAACGGCTCTGCGGATACTTGTCAGGATTGTTCCAACCAAAGTCCATAAGATTTGGAAGCCCCCAGAAATGCATAGTTTCAATGTAAGAGGCTCCTGAATGGTCAAAATATTCACGGACCTTGTCGGTGGCGAGAGGAAGGGAGTTGGTGTAAAGGTTCAGCCATGGCATCAACATGTCATAGTCTCCAGAGGCCACCAGTGGGTAATACATGTGCCTGGTGTTCTGATGCCAATAGCATGAGCCCCAATCCCTGAAATCAGGATCATGATCCAAAGTGGAAGGTACTGCTCCTTCCGGCAACTCATGCCCGACAGTGAATATGCTTCCGTTGAACTTCATCGGAAATTCGCCCCTTCCTGCGCACGCAGTAAGGTAGCGGTTAACGGTGTAGCCTTGATAAACCTGCCTGGCGGAGTAGTCCCCACTCACATAGACCCAGCTTCTGCCCCAGAAATTCTTCCACCAATTGATGTGTGCCTTGAGAGCCTTTGATCTACTGGTTTTCTCAATTTTATGAATATCCTCGCTCAAGTCCGTGAGCCAATCCTGGGGTGAGTCAGCAAAGGATGTCTTAACATAGACATCAATCGAGTTTCTCTTTGAAGAAGACACGGACTCCATCGTGACATCGTCAGAGGAAACAAGTCCAGTCCCACGAACCGTAGCTCCATAACACCTATGGAGAAGAGGATCCTTATACTTCCCGATCAAATCACCGAGATGCTCCTGAATAAGGACTTTAGGGTAGCGGCTCGAACTGTTGAAATGACACCATGCGGTTCCGTCAGAAGTCGAAGGCAGGACGGTGTCCGCAAGGAAGTCAACGCCATCCGGGTCGCTGCGCCACTCCCAGAAATTAAACATGTTCTCATTAACTTGCTCTTGGGTAAGGTGATAGTCCTTTTTCCTCCATAGCTCATTCGTCACCTTGACCTTGACAGGATTCTCGGTCTTTGAATCCACCCTTACCACAGGGTTATTGGCATCTATCCAAACATTGACCTCATTCTTACCTGACTTCAAAGTCAGCACTCCAGTGGCTATCGAGAGAGTCTGCGTGAAATCATCCTTGCCCACGAATGGGTTCGGAACAAGGCTGACACGCACCTTGCCAATCTTCTGAAGCTGAGCATTCTCACTCCATGAGTCAGTCTTGGAAATCAGAATAAGCACATCTCCATTCGTCTCAGTCCACACATTAGCGGCCACATCACCATTGCCAAGAGGCATGGACCAATTCTCATCCTCACCAAGCCCTTTCCAAGTGATGTCAAACTGAGGGACTCCTTTGACTGGAGCCTTGCCACCTCCTGCAACCATGGCGTCAACAAAATGGAAATCAGATTGTGCTGATGCCGAAAAAAGCATGCAGAAAGCCGCTGTGGCCAACGACATGAGTTTTTTGAATATGTTGGTGTTCATTTGGTTTCAACCGTAATTACTTAGTCTGAATCACTTCTTTGATTGTTCCGTCCTCGTTGAAATAGAGTTTATCCACACAGATGCTGCGCAGATTGCCCCTACCGGAGATGGAACAATTGTGATAGAAGAGATACCACTGGCCTTTGTACTTCACAATAGAACCATGACTGGTGTCGCAATCAGTAGGCTTCAGGATAATGCCTTTGTAGTCCCAAGGACCGAGAGGACTCTTGCTTACGGCATACCTGAGTTGATTAGCACCACCTCTACCCGGTTCCTGATGGTTGTCAGCGTACATTAGGTAGTAGTGATCGTTGCGACGGAACACCCACGGACCTTCGTGATAGTCCTTTAGTCCCTGGATATTCACAATTTCTCCGTCAATCTCTATCATATTGTCTTTAAGCTTGGCTCCGATGATGCGGCCACCGCCCCCATAGTAGAAGTAGGCACGCCCATCATTGTCAACGAAGACACAAGGGTCAATCATGGCAAAGGCATCCCCAAGGCCTTCAATGTAGCCCTGAACTTTGAAATCACGGTCAGGGTACTTGCTCGTGGCAATCCCGACTTTCCATGTGCTGTTCCAGTCTGAGCCTGACGGATGAGGGAAATAGAAGTAATATGTGCCATCTTTGTAGGCACAGTCAGGCGCCCACATGAATCCACCTTCCTCTCGCCCCCAAGGCACTTGAGAGGAATTCAGAATCTCACCATGATCAGTCCAGTTAACCATGTCGGTTGTGGAATAGACATGGTAGCGATCCATCAGGTCACAGCCTCTTGGAGGATCAACGTCATGGGATGGATAGACATAAAGCCTGCCGTCCTCCCAAACGTGAGCCGAAGGATCCGCAAGGTACAAATCTGTTATAAAAGGGTTCTTTGGCATCTGGAGTTCAACCACCTCTTCTTTAGAGTCTTTGGCCTGTTTAGAGCAACCGCACGAAGCCAAAGAAGCAACACCTACTGTGATGATGGCAGTCCCCAAGATTATTTTATTAATATTCATGTTCATTTGATCATTTTCTTAAAGGAATTGAAGATTCGAGCGGAATTTCACCACGGAGCATAGCCCTCGACTGTCCTACCAACCAGAGGTAGTAGTCTGATGCAAGGTCATCCTCAATCCCGACAAATCCGATGTTAAGGTCATTGACCTTTGTGCACCACTCACCTTTGGATTCGTCTACCTCAACCGGAGTGGAACGCTTGTAATAGTTACCGCCACGATAAATCACATAGTAATCCTCCTGTGCGACATTGCTTGGAACGTCCTTCTGGTTCAAGCATTTGAAGATTGCAGTTCCTTCATCAATCTCATCGAACATCGCGATGTATAGCATCTTGGCACCCTTAGAGATGGCATAGTAGGCCTGCTTCCAGTAGAACTCTCCCTTGAAGCGCCCTACGATTCCGTTGTTCGGGTGCATATTCCTGTCGGATGAACCGACATAGCACAAAGGGGCATAGCCGACATTATTGGTCTGACACCATGAGATGTCCGAAGGGATGATCTTTGTCTTGAATGAGTCAAAGTTAGTGTTGTCGTACCGTCCGACAAACCAAGGCATGATCACATCGACCTTCTTGATCAGATTCTTGAGAGCCATGCCGCTTTCGGTGTCTCCGCCACCGGCCCGCCAATAGGTCGGAACCCCAAGCATCACGCTGAAGCCCATCTCCTTCAATCCGTCCACAAGATCGGAAACCATCTCAGTCGTGTAGGCTTTTGTGCCGGAGAATCCCACACCCCAAAGGGTAACAAGTGGTTTCCCGTTCTGATAGAGATAATACTTCTGTCCGGCATTGCGGTCAAAAAGATTGTACTTGTCAGAAATCGACTTGATGTCCTTAAGTACGAGTTCCTTGTTGTTGGTCGAAGAGAATCCTCCAAGGTCATACATGACGCAGATCGCCCTCTGGTACTTGGTCGAGCCTTTCATTGCTGACTCAAGAACTTTGTTGAAGTGATCCGCCCCGTCAGGATTGTTTATCACCTCCCCGACAAACCTCTGCATAAAAGCACCGTCTATGCCATATTCCTTCATCCATTTGAAATGAAGAAGGACGCTGGACTCATCGTAGGAACTGAAGACATGGGCCTTCTTACCGTTCGGAAGAGTGAACTCCGTCTCGTAAGTCTTCTCGTACTCCGAAACATCCGGCCAGAAATCAATTGAGTTTTGCAGTACCCCAGGTTTGAAAACATCATTCTCGCGATAGTGGTACCACTTTGTGTTCTCATGCTTCGAGTGGCTGCACCCGTCTCCCGGTGTACCGAACCAGCCTTGGTAGCCCGCCATCACAAGACCCTCATAAGTGTCATACGGTTCTCCATCCTTGTGAGGCGTGAAACCCAGATCATTGTAAGTCTTTTCTGTAGCAGGTGGATCTGGTTTGACAACTGGTTCCGGAATAACCTCCTCCTTTTTACAGGAGAAGGTTATCGCAACCAGAAACGATGTAATCAGAATGCTTGTTCGTTTCATAGAAATGATTCAGCTATTGCTTAGGTATTTCGACCTTGATAATTTCGGAATAATTCCAGTTCTTGAAGGTGTTGTTGACCTGAACACCCATACGGCACCAATAAGTGTAGCCAGCCTTGACCGGAAGAGTGACCGAATAGGTCTCGAAACCTTCACCTGAAGCATCGCCCAATTTGTTCCAAAGTTTGCGAATACCAATTTTGTAGGTGTCGGTGTAGTAATAGTCAATGTGGTTGGCAGCACCACAGTACTGATTGAGACTGAGGAACGGACGAATTTCCACCACCTGAGGAAGATTCTCTGTCACAGGAGCCTGAAGACGGCAGCTGAGAGTAAGATTCAGCCCATCGAGTTCAGTTTTAAAGTCAACTACATGGAGATAAGGAACAACCTCGAAATCCACTGTCGTGCCCTTCTTGCCAATCTTCACGTTGTAGGTCGTGTCGCAAGGCCAGTAGGCTCCATCGTAAGGAAGCATGTCATAAGTACCTGAAAACAACTTTGTATTGTTATAGGTTCCGTCCATCTTGACAGCAAGTCCCTGAGGGGTAGGATTGGAGCTGTAGCTCTTCTCCCAAATGCGGATGTGAGTGTCGCCATGATCAACCAGCATGTTCTGACCGGTGGTCTTGTCGATGACTCTGCCGTTGATTTTTGCAGATGGAGCATCGAAGTTGTCAATCTTCATGCAAGACACGGCTGCAAAGCCGAGAAGCAGCACAATCAGAATCCTTGAAATGTTAATATTCTTCATTTTTGTTCTGTTCTTATTGAAGTTCAACTATCTACTAATAACCATCGTTACGAACAAGGTTAGGATTCTTGTTGATCTCTCCGCTAGGGATGTTCTCGTAGTAACGGATCTTGTCGTAGGTAAGACTCCTGCCGAACACCTCCGTCTCATTGAGGAAGATGTACTTGTTCTCATCAAGAACCTTGTACCCGAAGAGCACTTTTGGATAGTAGTTGTTGTAAATGGCATGTGAGATTCTCCAACGACGCTGGTCAAACTCGCCCTGATTCTCGAAGCAGAGTTCCCTCTTGCGCTCATCGCGGATGTACTTAAGGTTCTCATCAAGTGGGAATCCGTAAAGTTCCTCTCCGATGTCGGCAGGAGAAGCTACCATCTCATGAGGATGGGCACCCGCTCTGTTTCTAATCTCATTGACATGCTCAAAAGCCTCTTTCTTGAGATTCTCGTCACCTGTCTCAAGACCAAGCTCATAAGCTGCCTCAGCCCAGTTGCAGAGGATTTCACCGTAACGGAAAACCTTCCATGGCTGTGTGCTGCCGAAGAGTACACGAAGGGCAGGATCGATGTTGTAGTCAACATATTTCTGAATGAAAACACCTGTGGTGCTGTAGCCTTCATCACCGGTACCTGTAGCGTAACCGTTGGCTCCGTTGATCTTGACATCACCATAGTCACCGACTTTCTGCACTGTACCCGGCTGACTGCCTCTGATGCGGTATTTCTGAGTGTAGTCAGTCTCGACATTTGTGTCAGGACATCCGTCCTTGGCTGTGCCGGGATAGGAGGTATAAACTCCAGCCTGAATGTCAAGAACAGTCTTGGACACAGGCTCCGTCATTCCAGAGAAGAAGAAGTTAGCCTTGCAGCGTGGCTCCATCACATCATTGTCCCAGAAGTCTTTAAGCTCGTTGAAACGAACAGGATTGTCATTCTCGTCCACAACGGCAGGAGTCTCGTAAAGACCTATAAGATCCCACACTGGATGAAGGGCAGCACCCACATCATTAGCCATGTTGGTTCCCTTTGGAAGGACCATAGTGTCCCAACAGTGGAAAAGTGACATGTTCCAACCTGTAGTAGCCTTAGGACCATAAATCTTTACGAATATGTCTTCATCGGAACAGAGTTCGACAAAGGTCTGCTTGTAGGCCGCAACCTTGTCACTACCATCGTGAAGAGTGTAGCCACCATCCTTGATGAATTTGCAAGCATCGTAGGCGTACTTAAAGAACTCAGCTGCCACAGATGGATCCATTCCCATGAGTCCGGCCTCTGTAGCCTTGCCAGTCACTCCTGTGTACTGGTTGTACTTTGCGACACAACCGGCATAGAGCATGGCCTTTGACATCAAAGCAGCAGCTGCGTACCTGTTCGCACGTCCTGGAACTGACTTGTCCGCTGTCATGTTCTCCATAGCAAACTCAAGATCGTCATGGATGAACTTCCAGCATTCATATTCAGTGCTTCTAGGAAGTCTGAGTGACTCAAGTTCCGCTGTAGGATCAAGAACCTCTTTGACGAGAGGGACTCCTCCGTAACGCTTCACCATTCCGAAGTAGAAGAAAGCCCTGAGGAAATACGCCTCTCCAAGGTGCTCATTGTAAGCCTGCTCAGTGAAGTTGTCCTTGTAGTCTGGGAAATTCTGGATAAAGTTGTTGATGAGACGGATGTCACCATAAGGCCAATAGCCCCAAGCACCTGACATGTCTCCGTTACCACGACCGGTAGCTTCAGCGCAAAGCACTGAACCTGAGCCCTTCTGAGCCTGCCAAACGTTCCCGTTGTGGGAGCCACCGGCATTGGACACTGAATATCCTTTCTCATCATCCGAAGCCTTGTAGTTGAAATCCTCGATAGGAAGCTCGTTGTAAATACCAGCGAAATATTTCTTGATACCGTAGTCCGACTTGAACAGAGTACCCTCATCGATGATACCCTTAGGTTCAAGATCCATGTCGTTACATGAAACAGCAGCAATCGCTGCCGCAGCTACGCAAAGAATGAATTTGTATGCTTTCATAATCCTTTAACCGTTTAGAACTTAAGTGTCGCACCGATGTTGTAGGTCTTGTTGACCGGATAGTTGTAAAACGCGACGTTGCCGCCTACTCCACCAGAAGCACCTGGGCGTTCAGGATCGATGTCCTTCATTCCACAGAATGTCAAGAGGTTGTAGCCACTGAAATAGATTCGGACATCCTTGACCTTGACAGCTTTGAGAAGTCTCTCTGGAAGGGTATAACCAACCTCAAGAGTCTTAAGACGCATGTAGGATGTGTTTTTGATACCAGTTGTACCTTCCTTGAAGCTATGGCTTGTGGCCGGATAGTAGCCCTTGACCCACTCTGTGTTAGGATTCCAAGGATCATCATCGACATTCACGGTGTGCCAACGATCCTTGTAGATGTCAAGCACTGCTCCTCCGTTGAATGGTCCGACCTCAGTAAACACCTCATCATAAAGGTTGTATATTCCAGCAGCACCAGCGAAGTTTGCGGACACATCAATGCCTTTCCACTGAGCACCGAGAGTGATACCATAGTTAAATACCGGCATGTTGTAGGTCGCAACTGGGTGGTTGTCGTTGCCGTCAACTATACCGTCACCGTTCCAGTCCTTGTACCAATAGTCACCAGGAAGAGTTCCTTGACCATAATTAGTTCCAGTGGTTCCGTGATTCTGAATCTGCTCGTAATTCTCGAAACGTCCGCCCTCTTCAATAGAGAACCAGATGTCCTTGTTACGTCCTGAAACAGATCCTCTATACCAATTCTCCATAGAGTTTCCAGCCTGAGAATCAAGATGGTAAAGCCAACGATTCTTTGTAGCAGAGAGCTGTGCTGAAGCCCAGTAGTTCACATCTCCAATCTTGTTGCGGTGAGTGAGCTGAATTTCCCAACCGAAAGTCATGTCACTTTCGAGGTTCTCTTGAGGCATCGAAGCTCCTACAATTCCAGGAAGAACGACTGACGATGTGGCCAGAAGGCCATGACGGCGACGCTCAAACACCTCGAATGTAGCCCCCAGTTTCTGATTCCACAAATCCAAATCGACTCCAAGGTTGTAGGTATCTGACGTGTACCATGTCAGATTAGGGTTCGGAATGGAAGTCGGAGACACTCCGACCATGAGAGAGGAGTCGTAGTACCAACCAAGTTTGTTTTTCTCAATGTTGTAGCCAACGACTGTCGGAGGATAAGTGCCTGCACTTGCATCGTCACCAAGACGTCCCCAAGAAGCTCTGATCTTAAAATTGTTGACCCAAGTAAGATTATTCTTGATGAACGGTTCCTCGCTTAGACGCCATGCAGCTGACACAGAAGGGAATAGTCCCCAACGGTTATCCTTCGGGAATCTGGATGAAGCATCGTAACGGGCAGCGAAATCAATGATGTACTTGCCTTTGTAGTCATAGCTGAGACGTCCGATCCATGCACGACGGCTGATGTCACCGAGTCCGTCCATTGAACCGACCTGATTCTCATCCTCTCCTGCGAAAAGATATTCACTGTCAAGGAACATCTCTCTTTTTGCGTAGAAGTTGTCCCACTTGTTGTACTGCTCCTCGTAAAGAACCATAGCGCTGACGTTGTGAGCGTCAAGGAACTTATGGCTGTAGTTGAGAGACAACTGCATCACAGTTCCGAAATTCGGATTAGTGCTTCTTTGGACAGTACCAGGGCTATTTCTTACAAACTGCTGAAGATTACCGTCACTGTCAATGTCGTACAGATTGTAGGTACGGAGATATTCAGAATTGTCAGTGGTGTAGTAGTCGTAGCTGTAGAAAGCTTTGGCGTTCAGACCATCAACGCCTGGGATGTCATAAGTGAGAGACATGTTGCCGTTGAAGTTGTAGCGCTTTTCCTTTCGGTATCCTGCGAACCTGCTGTCGGTCGCTGCTACTGGATTCTCAGACTCAAGCATCTCAGAGTCATAAGCCGGAAGCTCGTGATCACCATTTATCCATGCCTGGGAAGTAGGCCTGTAGGTCCAAGCCTTCTTATAGACTGCCCAAATGGTTGTGTTAGGCTGATTTTTCTCATCAGCATAACCGCTGAGCTGGATCGTAGAGCGAAGTCTCTTGGTAATTCTCGCATCGACCGTGCTACGGAAATTCCATCTGTTATAGTTGAGTGAGTGACTCTTGTACGAGCCCATCTGCTCCATGTAACCTACATTGAAGAAGTAGTCAATCTTGTCAGAGGTTCCGTTCACACTCATGTTGTACTGAGACTGCGGAGAAACATCATCGAACAGTTCAGCTGTCCAGTTTGTGCCCTGCTTCTCACCAGAGGAATATGCAAGGATCTCATCCCAAGTGTATTTAGGCGTTGCTCTGATCGGGTAGTTGCTGTTGAAGCTGTTAGCCTGTTTCTCGTTGATGATGAGCATGTGGGTAGCAGCGTCAGCAGTGGAAGGAAGGTAAAGGAATCTCTGCCATCCATAGTTACCACTGAAAGTGATGTCAAACTTCCCTTCTGTCGCTGAAGAACCGTGCTTTGTGGTCACTAGAATGACACCGTTGGCGGCACGCACACCATAAATGGCAGCAGACGCGTCCTTAAGAACGGAAACATTGTCAATTTCGTTGGAGTCCATACGTGAGAAATAAGCTTGATCACGTGGAATACCATCAACGATGATGAGTGGTGTTCCCATACCACGGATGTCGATGTTGTTGTTGAACTCGCCAGGCTGGGAAGAGTTCTGGGTGATTCTCACACCAGGAATCTTACCAGAGAGCATGTTCACAACGTTTTCGTTCTTGGTGACAGCAATCTCCTTGTTGTTAACTGCTGAGATGGCACCCGTGACGGTAGCCTTCTTTCTAGCACCGTAACCAACTACAATAGTCTCCTCGATGAAATTCGAGTCAGGCTGAAGGACGACCCTCAGATTAGTCGAAGTCGCCTCAACGATGACATCTTGGAAGCCTAGAAAGCTCACGACCAGCTTGTCCTTTGGAGAAGCCTGGAGGGAAAACTTTCCATCCATGTCAGTGGTGGCACCCGTATGGGTTCCCTGCACCACGACACCTGCCCCGATGAGGGGCTCTCCCAGGTTGTCCAGAACCACGCCCTGCACCAAACGTTGCTGGGCATAGGTCGATAACGGGAGAACCATCATCAGAACCATTATAAATATTGAAAATCTATATTTCATAGAATATTCTGTACAAGATTATTACCTTGAAGCCGGGTCTTTGAGCCCTTCAGGACAAACACGGCGGTTGAACCAAACGAAAGCAGTCCAGTAATTACCGATCTCAACCTCACCGTAATCGTATTGGAATTTAGGTCCCATAGCAACACGGCAGGCATGACCCTGGTACTTGTCAGTAAAGACAATCTTACCATCTTCGGAAACACTGATTCCATAGGCGGCCATGTCTTCTCCAGAGATTCCGTCCCAACCTCCGATGATCTCTCCGTTGCATTCTGAACCAGCGAAAGCTTTCTTCTCATCATCTGTCATGGTCCAGTTCTGGCGTTGGCTGGCAGCGATGGAAGTCTGTCCAGGAACCCAATAGATACCCTTTGAGAATTTGCAGAACTTCTTGCCCGCGTCTCCGGCCTTGAGATAGCCATCCTCAACATAGACAACATCCTCACCGTCAAGGGTTACAGAATAACCGCACCAAGCCTCGCAGAACTTCTTGGCATCGCCATGTCCAAAGTACTTTTCACCTTTGACATCTGGGTCAAAGTTCTCATAGTCCCCGAACATCTTCTGGAAGTCGAATGAAAGGCTTGCTCCAGCAGAGACAACCGGGCCATACTCGAAATGCTGTCCGTTAGGGCTGAGAGTGCTCTTCTTCCAATCAACGTTTGCGAGAGGGTCGTTCACAATCACACGGAACTTGCACCTTGTCGCGTTATCTACCTTAAGAGTAAAGAGGATACCCTCAGGGAAAGCAGCGCCTGGCCTGCTTGCGCACTTCCACTTGCTGTCGCTAAGGCAAGACTGAATCCAAGCCAGTTTCTCAGCAGCGGTACCAGTCTGGGCAGCGGCAAGACCGAACTTGGCAGCGCCTGCTGGCTTCTCTGCGAACAGGTTGTTCAGATCGAACTCACCAAGGAAGTCAAAATCTCCGGAAAGGGTAATGTTCCATGAACCGTCCTCCTGAAGCTGAGGGTTAACACCGTCAACGAACTTGCAGCCAGAAAGATCCTCATTTAGGGTGATTCCATCAGGAACAACAAGTGTGAAATAATTAGAGCTAATCTCAGCATTCTTGACGCTCATCTTGACTGCAACAGTAAAAGTCTTACCAGAAGCCTTCTCATCCGCGATGCCAAGGTTGAGAACTACTCGACCATCCTCAATAGAGGCACCGTTAACCTCGAACAAGCCTGCATCAGAACGTGTCTTAAGCTCTCTGGCGTCAGCTACGGTGAACTTTGCTGATGCCAATTCGTCAGCTGAAATGCCCGGAGTCACGAGGAAAGCGACATTGGCGGAACCATTGGCATTCATCTGGACATTGCCATCGGAATATTCAGGACAATAGACCATAGTATAGCTTCCACCACCGAGCGGGAGAACATATTCCTTGTCTCCAACCTTAATTACAACCTCAGAATCTCTTTGCTCGACGGTAATGTCAGCTCCACCACCCGTAGAAGGGTTGATTGTGATTGTTTTTCCATCGCTAAGATTCAAAGTCCAGACACCATTGGCATCCTGAGAAGAGCTTAGAATTGTGGATCCTGTCACAATAGCTTTCTGAAGATCCTCCTCTAAGGAACGGATCATTCCTTCAAGCACTGTAACTCTTGTTTCAAGATCGCTGTTGTCGTCTCCGCAAGAGACCGCGAACACAGGGCACAGTGTGATAGCACTGATTGCAAGCACCCTGAAAAAGTGTTTATTCATAATGATGATAAAAATAAAGTGTTATTAAAAATATAAAAACAATTTCAATAGTCCGGTGGCTTCATGCTTCACCGAATGGCACCGCTAAATAAGCGCGAGAGTGTTAAAAAACGCACGAAATGAGACTTAATATTTGGATTAACTGCCAAATTAATGTCTTTTTAATCGTTTTGAGCCATGTTGACTATCAGTTTTTGACCATTGTAACGAACGCTGACATCAGATGATTCATTGTCCAGTCCAGTGCCGGAGCCGTTTCGCACGATAACTATGCGGAACTCCCTTTCGGAAATCATCCCCTTCCAGGAACCTTCACGAGGAAGAATGGTCAGAGTAGAGTTTCTGTCGTCCCACTGGAAGCGAATGATTGAACGGGCTCCGGATTCGTAGTCGTAGCCATCACCCGAATCCTCATAAAGGCTGAAACTTCCATCCGCGCCAGGATAGATTCTGACCTGAAGGCTGTCCCAAGGTTTTTCAGAGGCGTACTGAACAGACGGCCCAGCAGGGATGATACTTCCAGACTTGACGTAAAGAGGAATCTTGTCCAACGGGACATCACAGCAGAAATGGACTCCACCTGACAGTCTGCACCCGGTCCAGAAATCCACCCATTCTCCTTCTGGAAGGTAAACCTTTCTGCCAGTGACATCCTCTGTGACAGGGGCGACCATGATTGACTTCCCGAACATGTACTGGTCGTCAATTTCTATGGAATATTTGTCCGATGGCCAATCCATCATAAGCGGGCGCATCAAGGTTCCAGCGGAAGACGTGATGTCCCAAGCCTGACTGTAGATGTAAGGAAGAAGGAGATACCTTAATTGAATATACTTTCTCTGAGCTTCGAAAAAGAAATCTCCCGGATCTCCGAAATTCCATATCTCGCGATGAGTATGCGTACCATGCGAACGCATCATGCCAGTAAAGGTTGCAAATTCCATCCACCGGAGGTAGAGTCTGCGGAACTCTTCATCACGATTGCCGTCAGGGTAATTGTAGGCAGAGAAAAATCCTCCAATGTCCGAATTCCAGTACGGGATTCCGCACATAGACAGATTTAGTGCTGCAGGAATCTGATTATGAAGCTGTTCCCAACCGGAAACGACATCTCCGGACCAGACATGGGCTCCATAACGCTGGATTCCAGCTGAAGCAGAACGAGTAAGGATGAAGACACGCTTTGCATTTGTCTCGGCTCGCTGAGAATCATAGACTCCACCTACACTTGCTATCGGGAAAGCATTGCGAACCTTCCTGAACGACCCCGAAGGGGTGATGTAGTCATAGTCCGATTCTTTAACATCAACGTGTTCAGGCTCAGTTGCATCCAGCCACCATGCGTCCATGCCGATGTCGAACATATTCTTTTTCATCCACGACCAATAGATCTCACGTGCTCTTTTGTCAAAAGGGTCATAGTTTCGCACCGCTACGTCAGAAGGATATGTCTTATGTCTCATCAGAAGTCCTTCAGAATCAAGCTTTTTAAATATCTCCGTACTTGGGCCGAACGATGGCCAGACAGAAATCATGACATGAGCGTTCCTGTCATGGACGTCTTTTATCATGCCAGCCGGATCCGGGAATGAAGGGCTAAGGAACTCAACAGCATTCCAATAATGGTTATCCGCCCCCCAGTACTGCCAGTCTTGGATGATTCCATCCAGAGGAACTTTCAGTTCCCTGTAACGATCAACCACCGAAACAAGTTCCTGCTGGCTCATGTAGCGTTCTCTAGACTGGTGAAATCCATAAGACCACAAAGGGAACATCGGAGAATCCCCTGTGAGTCTTCGGATTCCAGCGATGACACCGTCCGCGTCTCCGCCACGGATTATGTAATAGTCAGCCGAGTTTCCGACATCGGAAGACAGAGTCATCCCATCGGCATTATCCACGAAATGCGATGTGCTGGTGTTGTCCCAAAACAATGCGTAACCTTTGTTGGAGTGGACAAGAGGAATGGCGATCTCGGTGTTCACATTCTGGAGCGTTATTTCGCGTCCTCGCATATTCAAGCCACCTTGCTGGTGCTGTCCAAGGCCATAAATCGCCTCTCCATCAGCAAGAAGAAATGTCTGAGAGATCTTGTAGGAAGGAGTTCCCGCGTCATCGGTCGGAACCATGGAAAAAGAACATGGCTTTTCAGAAATCAGCGCCTTCCCTTGGTCATCAAGGAACGACACGGATGAGGAGGCCATGTCAATCCGAACTGCCATGTCTTTCGTGGAGAGAGTGACAAGGCTGTCACCAGACATGGTGACTCGGAACTTTACCCTCTCTGGCTTCATCACAACCGATAATGAACTGTCAGAAGTCACTCCACAAGTGCACAGTGGGGATTTGACTATTCTTACGATGTCCGAAGAATAGCAAATTACTTCTATACGATTGATCTCCGTCTCGGCCACAAGTCCGGTTTTGGTCTTACGCACCGCATCAACAGAGGTGCACCCCAAGACCATGAAAGGGACGAGTGCCACGGCAATCGCTTTAAATATATTCATAAGACATCAATTTTACAATCGCGGAACATCGCAATGATCCCTTTGCTCCACTTTACGGATGGTTCCATCTTCGTTGTAGTAGAGCTTGTCCACACAGATGCTGCGAAGGTTGCCACGGTGCGAAAGAGCGCAGTTGTGGTAGAACACGTACCACTGGCCTTTGTAGCAAGCAACGCTTCCGTGCATCGTGTCACAATCGGTACGGTCAAGGAATATTCCCTTGTGATCCCAAGGTCCTAGAGGGCTGTCGCTCATCGCGTAATGCATTCTGTTGTACTGGACTCCATTCTCGATGTAATTGTCAGGATAAACCAGATAGTACTTACCGTTGTACTTATGGACCCAGGTTCCTTCGTGGAAATCCTCAAGGCCCTGCATCTCAGTCATCGGACCATCAAGCTCCATCATGTTTTTCTTCAGTTTTCCTCCGAAGCAATGCCCACTTCCTCCGTTGTAAAGGTAAGCTTGGCCATCATCATCCACAAACACGCAAGGATCGATGTAAGGAGGAACATCCTTTATCCACCCTTTAACCTTGAATCCCCTGTCTGGATGACGGCTCACAGCTACACCTATCCTCCAGCTGTGGGTCGTGATCGTCTCGGAAGGATGAGGGAAGTAGAAGTAGTATTTCCCGTTCTTGTAGGCACAGTCCGGAGCCCACATGAAACCGCCTTCCTTACGTCCCCAAGGCACGTCATCAGCACTGAGAATCTCACCGTGGTCCGTCCAGTTCACCATGTCATCAGTAGAAAACACATGGTACTTGTCCATCAGATCACATCCACGAGGTGGTGCGATGTCATGTGAGGCATAGATGTACAAACGACCGTCCTTCCAAACTCTCGCTGAAGGATCGGCAGTGTACATGTGCCTAATGAAAGGATTCGCAGGCATGTCACCATTCATCGGAATGGTGTAGGTGCTGTCTGGAGTGGTTATTGTCGCGACCTGCTGAGCGAACGAGGACGCGCCAATGAAAGCCACACAGAAAATTGTTATCAAACGCTTCATATTCATTTAGTTATTAGATATTAATTGATTCAGTAATAGCTTCTGTGGTTGACGGAATAACGGCCTGGCCACCTTGGCAGCCACCTACAGAGATTTCGACCTTTCCTTTCATCGGAATGGTCTCCCCAGTAGAACCGGTCAAAGTCAGGTCTTCCTTTGTGAGTACAAACTCGACCTCACGGGACTCCCCTGCCTTAAGGAATATTCTTTCGAAACCTTTAAGGGAGCGAAGCGGGGTGACGAAATTGCGTTTGTTGGAGACATACATCTGTACGACTTCTTCGCCATCAAACTGTCCCTTATTTGTCACGACAGCCGTAACGTGCAGTCTGCCCTCAGCATCAACATTAATCTTGAGATTCGAGTACCCGAACGAGGTGTAACTCAAGCCGTAGCCGAAAGGATAGATCGGGGTACCACGGAAATAGCGATAAGTTCTGTCCTGCATGCTATAGTTTTGATAGTCAGGGATGTCTTCAACACTCCTGTAGAATGTCAAAGGCAGTTTTCCAGATGGATTGTAGTCTCCGAACAAGATGTCGCAGATTGCCTGGCCCCCGGCCTGTCCTCCGTACCATGCGTTCAGGATTGCATTCAGATTAGAGTTCTCCCACTCAAGCCCGATCGCACTTCCGGTCATCATCACGAAAATCACTGGCTTGCCTGTGTCCTTAAGGGCTTTGAGCATGTTTTTCTGGACTTTCGGAAGTTCGATAGTGGTACGGTCTCCGCCACGGAACCCTTCGATTTCCACAGGCATCTGCTCTCCCTCAACCATAGAGGAGATTCCACCTGCGAAAAGGATGAGGTCAGCATCCTTTACTTCGTCAGCAGTACGGGCATAGTCAGCACGCTCTAAAGAACCGAAATCGAAAAGGATCTCAGCGTTGTCGGCACTTTGGCTGTAACGAATTTCGATCTCGTAAGATTTTCCCTTCACAGCGTCAAGCTGATAATAATTGTTGACGAGTCCCACCTTTTCAGGAGCCTTGCCGTCAATCAAGAGTTCCGCCCAGTCATCTGCCCTAAGTTCAAAGCAGACACGTCCGCTTTCGCGCGGCTTGAAGGTCGTCTTCCACACAGCAGACATCCGAGTAGCCACAACTCCCGGAGCGATGTCCTGACCGTCCCCCCAGCAATGATCTGGACGCGATTCAACGCGCGTCAGGACAGGTGTACCCTCGCGCCTCATGTTAGTCCAATACTCGGCCTTAAATCCGGGTTTTCCGTTAATTCTGAACAGCTTATCATCATAACGTGAGGTAAACACATAGTCATCCACCAGATTGACACCTTTCTTGTAGATCAATTCCACATCATCGCCCAATTTGTCCTTAAGAGCCTGATAGAGAGACGTCTTCTGGGAAGGATAGCCGTAATAATTGGCGAGGAACACCTTCCATTCATCCGCATTAGGCCCGACAAGGGCTACCTTCTTCACCTTGTTTCTGTCAATCGGAAGGATGCCATCATTTTTCAAAAGCACCATCGACTCATGCGCCATCTTCAAAGCATGAGCCTTATGCTCAGGACTTTCCAAGACAGAAAGCGGAATCTTTGAATATGGATTCTTCTCATCCGGGTCGAACATTCCAAGACGGAAACGGATTCTGAACAATCGCTTTAGAGACTCATCAATTTGTTCCTCAGAGATTAGCCCTTCAGCAACCGCTTGGCTTAGAGCCGAATATGATCCGCCACATTCGCAGTCCGTTCCATGGAGCACCGCATCAGCGGATGAAGAAGCAGCATCATCAAAGAGTTTATGAGTCCTGTAGAAATCATCAATGGCACCGCAGTCAGAAGTGACGTAGCCGGAGAAATGCCATTGATTTTTAAGAATATCCATCATCAAGACATCATTACCGCAGCAGGCCTGCCCAAGAAAAGCGTTGTAGGCACACATCACTCCAGTGACACCAGCTTCTGTCACAAGCTTTTTGAACGCGGGAAGATAGGTGTCCCACAAATCCTGATTGCTGACCTGCGCATTGAACGTGTGGCGGTTCCACTCCGGGCCACTATGAACAGCATAGTGCTTAGCGCATGCAGAGGCTTTAAGGTAACGCGGATCATCCCCTTGGATTCCTCTAACGAAGGCGGTTCCCATCTCTCCTGTCAGATACGGGTCCTCTCCATAAGTTTCCTGACCACGTCCCCAACGAGGGTCCCTGAATATGTTGATGTTAGGGCTCCAGTAAGTCAGGCCTTTGAATATTCCCGGCTTCCCCAGACGCTTAGAATCATTGAATATGGCCCTGCCTTCATCGGAAGCATATTCACCCATCAGGTTGATGGCATCACGATCCCAAGTCGCGGCCATAGCGATGGCCTGAGGAAATGATGTTGTGTTGTAAGGACTTCTTGCCACCCCATGAAGACACTCGTTCCACCAGTTGTAGGCAGGAATCCCAAGTCTGTCAATTGCCGGAGCATTGTTCATCATCTGGCCGATTTTCTCGTCCAATGTCATCCTTCCCACAAGGTCTTCCACCCTTTCGTCAATCGGAAGATTCGGATTCCAGTACTTCTCCTTTTGACCAAAGGCCACTACACTGCCAGCCAGCAGGCATAATCCAGTAATAATAATTCTTCTCATAATTTCGTGTTCCAGATTCTCTTGATTGTCTCTTCCTGACTGTAACCGACAGGGCAGGCCTCGCTACGCGTGTTGGCGAAATAAGAGCGCAGGGATGTCTCGCCCACCTTTCCAGTGACCATTCTAATCAGACACATCTGCAAATGGCCGTTCGGATCAGTCTTGTGAAGCCAGTCAAATGCATATTCAAGCCATTGGTTTCGGTATTCCTCACTTTGGGTGGCGAACCAGGTGATGTCGTCATAGCCCCAGCAGAAATGATCGGTGGTGTCAGCGACTCCTTGTCTTCCATTGGTTCCAAAGTTATCAAACTCAACCAGATAAGGCATGCTCTCAGCCTTCCATCCACTCGGAGAGATGGCCCCTTTGCTGCGAAGGTATATTCCATCATTATGCCCTACCTCAAGGAATCCCTCCATAGGCTTATCGACATTTTCCTTGATTCTAAGCGGGAAGGAGTTGAAGTCCAGCAGGCTGACACCATCCTTGACGAAACCGCCCTTAGGAGTGTGGCCGTCAAGCAGGACATAATGGCGACGAGCGTGCGAACGAGCATATTCCCTTATCATGTCAAGGCATTGTGAATATGCTTCCTTCCCCGGATCGTCTTGACTAATCAACTCAACCTGACCAAGATGCAGGGCCTCGCAGCCAAGGTCAATGTAGGTCCTGGCAAGGAAGTAGAACCACATCCTTGTCTCAAGGTTGTTCACCATCGGAACACCGCTGCCACCTCGTCCTCCCCACTGGATTTTCATCTTTGGATCAAGCCGCTTCACCATGTCAGCGCTGCGGAAGTTCCTCTTCTCCACTGGAAGTCCGAATGCCTCGAAAACCCAGGCCGGAATCTCAAGCTTGTTGACATCACCGCTGACGAACTCGAACAGGCAGGCCTGGAAGATGATGTCGGGATCCTCGGAATGAAGCCGGTCGATCATGTTCTTTGAATATGCAAGAAATTCAGAATCACCTAGTTTACTTTCCCCTCCCCAGCAATAGATCGACCTTCCAATGAACTTGGCACCAATGTTCAGCACCATCCTTATGTCGTCCTCGCGGTAAGGGAACTCATACCCCTCCACAGGCCCTTTCTCAAGAAAATAGCCAGCTGTCACACTACGATCAAGGTAATTCTCCAGAATCTCGCGTGAGATTGAGCCATTAAAATCGTACCTATTCTTTTTGTCTGGGTCTCCTATAGTGACAGAGCCGTTTGCAGGAATTGTGACAGTCTCGACAATGCCATCGTGGCGTACCTTGAAAGTGCCTCCAGCAGGATTGCTGATTGTCGCACACACGAGTTTTCCATCCACCCAAGAGATGTCAATCGTGTTTCCTCCACGTGCTCTTAAACCGGAAACAGAGCCTTTCTTCCAATGCTCAGGAAGGGCTGGGAGGAGAGAAATCTCTCCCGCATGGCTTTGGATCAATGACTCCGCAATTCCAGCTGTGTAACCGAACGGAGCATCCACCTGTGCTCCAGTACCTTGCTTGAGGAACTGCTCTGCCATAGATGCGTTCAGGGCACGGATTTGAGCCGAAGCTTTGTCTCCACGCTCAAGTCTTGACCAAAGGGCGATGTTCCACGAAGCTGGGAAGCCGCCACGTCCTACCGAGCGGGTCTCCATCCATCTCTTGTAGGCCTCAACCATCACCTGATCGGACTCCCTATGGAGAAGAATGCTGTTGCCTGGATAGACAGGGAAATAAGGTGACACATCGTGCCCTCCTCGAAGCGGCTTGAAGTCCTCAACCCATTCCTGAGGATAGCCGGAACTGTTGACCTTGTAAGGAGGAAGGCTCTTGAGAATCTTCTCAAGACGTTTTCTCAGGTCAGAGTCCACTTTTAGTATTTTCGAAGCCTCAATCACGTGAGGGAAGAGGTCATTCATAATCGCAACATCCATCATCGGAGCAGGACTGACAAATGCAACTTCTCCGTTGTCATCATAGAAACCATGCTCTGGTGACATCGAGAACGGGGTCACAAGGTAGCCAAGCTGCGGATGGCGTACAAGAAGGTCGGCCAGAAATTCAGCAGAGCCCTTCATCACCGGGTAATATTCTTTCAAAAACTCCTTGTCTCCAGAAAAGGCATAGTGCTCCCAGATGTGCTGGCAAAGCCACGCTCCACCGACCGGCCATATTCCATAACGAGCGGCATCGACAGGAGCGGTTCCCCGCCAGATGTCAAGATTATGATGGGCGACCCATCCGTGTTTCACTCCGTAATAGGTCTCAGCAGTCTTAGCTCCCGGTACGGAAGTTTCCCTTAGCATGTCAAACAAAGGAATATGACACTCCGCAAGGTTGGCGACTTCCGATGGCCAGTAGTTCATCTGAATGTTGATGTTTATCGTGTACTTGCTACCCCAAGGAGGTGTAAGTCTCTCATTCCAAATAGCCTGCAACGTAGCTGGCTGTCCACCTTTGCGGCTGCTAGACAGGAGCATGTAGCGTCCGAACTGAAAACATAGGGCTTCTAGATTAGGGTCCGAAACACCAGCCTTCACATCTTCAATTCTTTTGTCAATCGGAATGGCATTTCTCGATGTGTCGCCAAGTTCAAGATGAACCCGCCCCATCTTCTCGCTAAAAATCTCGACCTGCTCCTTCCTGAAAGTGTCGAATGACTTTCCTGCAACAGCAGCCATTGTCGCCTTGTTTCTTTTGTCAGGATCTGCACTGATGTCATTATAGTTCACATAGCTAGTAGCAGCGGTAAGGACAAGGGTCACGGCATCAGCCTTGCGGATGGAAAGCCGTCCACGCGTAACAGTCTGTGTACCACCTTCATTCCGAACCTCCAGCACAGTTTGGAACTTCATTCCTTTTCCTTCGACTGGTGCAATCAGCCAATACTGTGGCAAAGGCCCTTCCCACTGCCCATCAAGCACGGTCCTGCCCGGCTGTGATTGAACATTATCCGCAAAGAAACTTTCAAGCCAAGCGTCTAGGGAGACCGAACCCGGCTTGTCAACAGTCAACCTCACAATCATCACGTTGTCTGGGTAAGACACGAAGACTTCCCGGTTGTAAGTCACACCGCGAGCCTTAAAGGTCACAGAGGTGATCCCCGTCTCCATGTCAAGAGAACGACGGTAATCACCAGCCTCAAGGGACTCAACATCGTAAAAGAGCATCCTAAGGTCTCCAAGCGGCTCATAGCACTGCTGAGCAACAGGATTACCATAGAAATTCTTGTCTATCATGTTTTCTGCCTCACGGAACTTGCGGTCAAAGACAAGGGTCTTGATCTGGTCGTAGTAAGCTCCTGCGGCAGGATCATCATAGTCATGCGGACGACCGGACCAAAAGTTTGTCTCATTCAAAGCGATTCTCTCTCTCTGTACTCCACCATAGACAAGCCCTCCGATGTAGCCGTTGCCAATAGGAAGAGGTTTCTCCCATTCAGTCACGGGCTTGGAATCATACCAGATGACCATGTCACCTTTTGGATTCGCTAAGAGCATATTACCTGCAAGGCAGGCTGCGGCAAAAACCGCAACCGCCCGCAGGGACAAATTCTTTATCGACATTTCGTTAGTGTTATCAATTATACATTAAGCTGTTACCAAAGGCTTCTCTCCCTAAAGAACGGGACCGGACGGGTAGTGTACTCGACAGGAACCGTCTGAGCCGGGATAATTCTCATAGGACTGGCCGCAACAGTGTCGTGGTTAGGGTCATCAGCCAAGGTGGCCGCGAACACTGCTATTCCAGCGTCCTTCGGAAGCTCTAAAGTACGTGCGTCCTCAGGAATATCAAGACATACTTTATAAAGATAAGCAAAATTATAGGAATCGTTGCCCTTCCTCTCGCTATGCTTGTGATTGGCGATGTAGCCGAAAGAACCTTCCTTGAGATAGCCCTCGCTTTCTCCCTTCCAGGACCACTGGCCAAAGAAATCAGAATAGTACGGAACCTTGACATCATAGTCTTTCCCATCTACTTTGAATGTAGCTCTGCGGTTTCCGTCAATCGAGGTGAGAAGAAGGAATAGTTTGGTTGATCCCTTATGCTCAGGCAACGTCACAGTTTGCCCATCCGCACGCACAAAGTCATTGATTGTAGGATCGTTGCAAACATTGAAAGAAATTCCGTCCGACTTCACCACTTCCGGCATCAACTCTGCCGCAAGAGAATTGCCCCTGCGATCAAAATTGCCGGCCCTGTTGAACTCGTCAGTCGTGAAAGCCACGGCATTGTACTCAAGATCCACGAATATGTCCGAAGGCCTTGACAGAATGCCTTTATCCTTAAAGACCACCTTGAAGGTTTTCGGCTGAAAGGCCTTCCCGCTGAATGTGAGACGATTCCCCTCAAAAGATGCCGGACCGACCTGTTCCTCGATTCCGTTCGTCTCGACTGCACTTTCAACAGGCATAGAGAAGACGATGGAAGCCTTATCATAATCCTTTCCATCCATCTCGTTGACTCTGATGATGTAGCCGGTACCATCCTCAGCTTTCTTCATCGCCATCACAGCCACCTGACTGTTGTCAGAGCGAGCAAATGAATATGTCTTGCCAAGCTGACCGCTGTGCTTCGGGGTCAAGAACGCAATAAGATTCTGGTTGAACCCTTCGGCCTTCTCAGCTATTCCACTGTCAGTGAACTGGCCCTTATGTCCCACAATAGCATACTTGAACTCATGATGCCCATGATCCTGATGCGCCTGATAGATGAAGCCGCGTTCGCAATGAGGGGTGTTCAAAAGGGTCAGGCGGATTGTCTGCTTGTCAGGCTTGTCCCATCCGTACTTAGAATCATTGAGGATAGAGACTCCATAGGACCCATCTTCATCGGTCAGGTCAGCCCATTGGTGGCCGATTACCTCAAATGCACTTTCCTTGTTTACACCCCTCTTGATGTAGCCAATGCCCAAATCATAGGATGTCAACTCGTTGCTTACTGTCGTAGGGAACTCTGCCTTCAAGAGAGCGTTCTTCCCAACCCAATCTACCTCATTGGCAATCTCAATCCTGTCGTCAGCCGCGCCATCAGTCAGACTGATGTACTGCACGAAATGAGAGCCTTCAAAATCTCTCTCAACCTTAAGAGAAGCGCGAAGAGGTCCGATTTCAGCCACGGAGATCCTCACATTTCCGTCAACAGGTGAGCTTGGCCCATCAACAGTAGTCTTGTAAATCTCCCAGGCAGGATAGTCGTTTGAGGTGTGGTCAGTCAGGACCATAAGACGGTATGGGCGCTCAGGATCGACCATCTGCTTGCCGTAACGTTTGTCAATGATGGAAGCGATGTCTCCGTTTTCATTGAGGACTACCTTGTAGATTCTGTTCTCAATTGAGTTCTCTCCGACCTTAAGATTGCCTGAGGCAGCCTTGCCAGCGGCCTTAACGCTGAACACGGAGAAGCTTACCGGATCCACTTGAGCGGAGAAGATAATGTCTGCCTTGCCGTCTTTCCAACCTAAAAGCTGAGCCGGAACCTTACCTTTCGAGGACATCACAACAACTCCGGAAGGCTTGGAAGCCATCGGAACGCTTGCCCTGACAAGGTCTCTGCGGCTGGCCGCAACTGGGTTATAGACAACGAGAGCCGCCCCGTCAACCCTAGTGTCAAGGGCTCTAGCGACTGAGCCTACAGCAGTCGTGATGGCATCAGAGAACCTGTTCTGAGCAATCAGATGATCATTCCAGGAGAATGTGTAAGCCTGAGGGATGCTAGTTCCGGTGATGTCATCGTGGAACTGATGCCAGAGGAACCTCTGCCAGTTCTCACGCAACTCGTCTGCTGGATATTCAAGACCACCAAGAAGTTCAGCGACCACTGAAGCTCTTTCCGCTGCATCCGCAAGATGTTCGTTGCGACGGTTGAACGCTTTCAGCATAGCCTGAGATGAATAGCAGCCTACTCCGTGAACATCCATAGTCAGCTCACCGTCAAAGACAGGAAGGTTCGGATGGTTCTCAAGCGGGAAATAATCCTCATAAATCTGACCGGCACGGGCACTGATGACCTTCAAAGGTCCGTTACCATTAAGAGCCTGTTCCATTGACCAGACGGAAGGAAGAGTCGGTGAGCCGCCCCTGTCACCTACGCCATAATAGCTGTAGGCTACTCCATCCGGGTTTATCTTTGCCCTGTCTATAATCCTCTGGTTCACAGTTATGTCATCATAGTAATATGACGTTCCGTAACCGCCTGTGTCCAAAGCACCTAATATTCTTGAGCCATCTATACCCTGCCATATTCCTATAGGGAACGGAATCTTGTACTTGTTGTCGATGTACTGGGTTCGACGGAACGGTCCATCATTTCCTTCCTTTGGAGGCTCCCCGTAAAAAGCAGCCTTGCGCCATTGCAGCTTCTGGGTTGAGAAGCCTTTCAGGCCACTGTGAGCAGCGATTGTCGGAAGAGTGTAGCCGAAACCGAAACAGTCCGGAAGGTAGATGTCGTTGGACTTCACCCCGAACTCCCTCTTGTAGAACTCCTGACCTAGAAGGATGTTGCGGAAGAAAGACTCTGATGAAGGAATATTCGGATCATTCGCCTCCCAGGTGCTCCCGCAGACGTTCCAACGGCCCGCTTTGACATATTCACGGACCTTCTCGAACTCCTTTGGATAATATTCCTTCATCCATGAATATTTCTGAGCGCTCTCGAAGTTGAACACATAGTCTGGGAACTTCTCGAAAAGATAGAAGTTCTGGACCATCGTGCGATGAAGATAATCATCGATTGATTCCCTGACATCCCAATTCCACTGGTTGTCAAAGTGAGCCGTGCTCACAAGATAAACTTTGTAAGGCTTTTCTTGCGCTGAAAGCGACAATGCCAGTGCAAACGCGGCCAACGTCATGTAAATTCGTTTCATACTACTTTCCCCATTCTTTATTAGGTAAGTTATTCATTTCCAAGACAAGGGTACCGCCATTCATCACGGTCTCATGAGAAAGCCAAGGCTCGTTCAATGGTTTGCCGTTCAGAGTGGCACTCTGAATATATTTGTTGTCATCCGAGACATTATGCGCTATCACCTTGAATGTCTTTCCGTTGGAAAGCTTCAACTCTGACTCTTCAAACAAAGGGCTACCGATTGTATAGACTGGATCGCCCGGAGTCACCGGATAAAGGCCTATGGAAGAGAACACCACGAATGATGTCAGGCCACCACCGTCCTCGTCTCCTGGGATGCCCATCAGATCGTTGCGGAACCATGTCCGAAGCATCTGACGGATCCTCTTCTGGGTCTTCCATGGCGCACCTGCATAGTTGTAAAGGTAAGGAATATGCAAGGACGGCTCGTTTGCCATGGAGAACTGTCCGACATTGCCGGTATGGTCTGGCAACTTGGCGAAAAACTCGAATTTGGATCTTCCGAGAGGTTTTGTGAAGGTGTAATCCAAATTGGCGATGAATTTCTCAGGACCGCCCATCAGAGCGATGAGGTCTGGAATATTATGCTGAACATCCCAGCGATAAACCCAGGCATTGTTCTCATCGTAATACTCCCTCGCCCCCATTCCGCCTGGGAAATCATAGTCCAATGGCTCGATCCAATTCCCGTCCTTGTCCTTAGGATGGAAGAATGATGTCTTGTCATTGAACAGTTTACGGTAGTTAAGAGACTGCTCAAGGAAATATTCAGCGTCCTCTTTCCGACCAATCGACTCCGCAATTTTGCTGATGCACCAACAGTCGTAGGCGGTTCCAAGGGAGACAGCCACCGGTTGTCTTTTCTCGAAACGGTGCACATTAGGATCGGTCTCCCTCTCACCTTCTTTCAAGGCCGGGATGTAGCCGTTTTTCCAGTAGAACTCATCAATCCATCCGGCAGCGTTACCGCACCACGGAGCCAAAGTCTTCTCCTTAAGGCCCTTATAGCTAGCCTCGAAGGCTTTCTCTTTGTTCACTTTCAATCCCTTCGCGATTGCGTCAGCAAAGGTCGGGATGGCATGGTTGCTGTTCATGCGCCTTGAATCCCCGTTGACCTCAGGGAAAGTCGGCATCCACATGTTGCCCATCTGTTCTGCCATTCTGAGATAAGATGCCAGAATGTCCTCCTCTTTAGACACGTCCACAAGAGTCCTCAACGGATGTGCCGCACGATAAGTGTCCCAAATCCAGTCATCTGTGTAGAAGGGTGTTCCGTTGTCATCATGGACTTTACCATCAAAAGCGCTCCAGTAGCGTCCACCCTCACTCATGCAGATTGGGCGTTCGAAAGTTCTGTAGTAGGAGGTGTAGAAGACAGTCTTGTCATCCTCACTGCCACCTTTAATCGTTATCTTGGACAGAGCTTCGTTCCAGATCTTGCGCCCCTTTGAGGCCACTGCATCGACATTGAAATCCTTTATTTCTCCTTCAAGATTGGCCTTGGCCTGCTCAACACTGATGAACGAAACTCCATAGCGTATGCTGACCGTCTCCGACGCAAATTTCAACGCCCCACAGACCATGCGTCCTTCTGCTGAATCCTGTCCGCCAATCTTGCCATCGGCCAAAATGCCCTCGGATTGAGGAGTCCGGTCAAACATCATATAGACATAAACCGTTGTCCTCTCGTCAAGTTTCTGGCTAGCGGACACAGTGCTGCCATCAATTTTCACACTGCCATTCATCGAAGTCAGCAGCACCGTGACAGGACCTGCCTGATTGAAACGAACCCGGTAGGCAGCCGAATGCTCGGCCAAAGCAAAACGAACTCCAGCGGCTCCGTCAGCAACATCCACATCGAATGAATATGGTGTCAGGTGTTCATTGTCATAAGTCATCGGAATCACAGGCTTGAGTTCATCGCCTTGCGTGACAGAAAGCCTGAATGCAGAACGCTCACGGTGATTTGTAACTAAAACCGGAAGTCCTTCAAGCAGTTCCGATGTGTAATCGGCTCTTACAGGATAAACCCTCAGCATTGAGTTCGGAAGCTGAATCGTAGGGAATGTCGGAACCAGAAGATGGCTGATGTTACCGATGTAAGGATTGACATAATCCACCGGTTCCTTAACCTTTTCCTTGGCGAAGGAAAAGGTGGGGGCGCATGCTAGTGCCGCTAGCGCGATGAGTACATTTCGGATATTCATAAATTATTTTCTTTCAGGCATTTCACTTGACAGAGGAATTTCGTTGCGGAGCATTCTCGCACCTTGGCCGGTAAGCCAAAGGTAGTGGTCTGACGGCTTTCCGTCCATGTCGATGAACTTCACTGTTCCGTTCACCGGAGGATTGTCGGTGCACTTGAAAATGGCGGTTCCCTCGTTGACCTCATCGAACATGGCCACATAGAGCATCTGAGCTCCGCTACGGATGGCCGTGTAGATCTGAGACCAGTAGAAAGTCCCTCCAAGGCGAGGGATAGACGCGAGCGGTTTCTGTCCTCCTATTCCTTTTGCACCTCGGCTCAGGTTGTACCAGCTGAATCCCGGATAGACAAGCGGAACGTAGTCCACATTGTTCTCCTGACACCATTTCATGTCACCTAGAATCACGTCACGGTACCTGTCCATGTCAAAGTGCAGGAGAGGTGTGAACCTCTGCACCATCCAAGGGAGCACGATGTCCACCTTGCGGATAAGTTCGTGAAGATAAGGATCGTGAATGCAGTCAGCGTTAAGATCTCTCCAGAACGTCGGAACTCCGAGCATCACACTGCATCCTCCGTAAACAGGGTCGTTCTTCAAGAAGTCAATCAGCTTCTCAAGAGCGATGTTCCTGATGTCATAAGGGCGGTCAGGGAATCCGACACCCCAGATCACGACAAGCGGCTTGCCATTGTGCTGAAGGTACATATTGTCCTTAGACCAGCTTGTCACCTTTACCGAATCCACCAGATACTTCCAATCTTTGATGATGGCTGTGCAGTCATCCTTTCCCGGATCAAGACCGGAAAGGTCGTACATGACTGCAATGGCTCTTGAATATTTTTTCGAAGCCTTCATGGCGTGCCTCAGCACCGTCACCGAAAGATCCTTGCCCTTGTCTGTAGCCTTGACACTGCCGAAGAATCTCTGCATGAACACACCGTCCAGACCATATTCCTTCATCCATCTGAAATGGGTGTCAACTGTGCTTTCGTCATCGGAGCTGAAGAATTTCGCTGGGGCTCCGCAAGCATGTTTGAAAGCCGTAGGATAGGTCTCACTGTACTCGCTGACATCCGGCCACGCATCAATGTAAGTCCATGTCGTGTCCGAGAACATCATCTTTTTCTCAGGATTGTGGAACCATCCTTGATAGCCGGCCATCACAAGTCCCTTGTAAGACGGGTAAGCAGATTTCTGTAAATGTTTGCTCTGCGCACAGAGCGTTGTGGCGGCAAGAAGCGCCAATGCGATTGTTATCAGGTTTTTGTGTTTCATTATGACTGATTATTAATTATTTCACTGGTTTGGTAAGCAGCCCAGGCAATTCTCCCTCATTGAACCCTCCTTCTTTGGAAACAGTGCTTCCTTCACGTGGAATCCCAGCGTTGTCAAGCATCCGAGACAAGGCCGCGAATCCTTCAGGCGATGAGGTAAAATCTTTCAACGTGCTGATGTACAGATTGCCGTACTTGACAAAGACTGCATCAGCCTTCGGGGCCTCTCTTTCGCTTCGAAGCAAGGCTGCTGTCTTCATGTCTTCCGCCCGACGGTTCCATTTGCGCCAATCAGCGCGGCAAGCCCTGAGCAGAACCACACCTTCATCAACAGCCTTTCCAGAAAGGCTCCAAATGCTTGCATCAAAGTTCTGAGACTCACAGAAATAGAAATCCTTAGCCGTCATGCCACGCGTCCACGACCTGTTTTCAGGAATATACGAGGAGCGTCTAAACGGCACCGTCTCCACACAGTCCAACGGCCCGAAATCAGGAGTCAGACCACACAGCCACACATCTGCACCAGCTTCCGGAGTGTAGTTCTGAGCCTCGGACGCATCCACTATCACGATAGTGCGGACCGGCTTTTTCGCAGTCTTTTTCACAGAGCTTTCAGAGAATTTTACGCCTTGAGCATCAAGAGTTTTCCTAAGTTCAGAGTCCGGACGTCCAATGAAGAGTACCCTTTCATATTCAACGGCAGGGGAGGTCTCCGTGCCCTCTGTCTTGAGCACATTCTCCCATGGCGACCATGACGGTCCGTCCGGAGCGTTGGCTGCTCTCATAGCATCGAACAGCGGCCAAGGCTCATACAGTGGCAGTGCGGGATCATATCCAGGATTAAATGTTGTGGAATATGGCCCAAGTCTCTCAGGCTGAACACCCGGCACTCCTTCGACATATTCCCCGAAGAATATTCCGTCTTCTTCCAAGGAAGGGACCGTGGTCAAGTCTTTCTTACCCAAAGAAAGCGGTTTCAAGGCGTACCAGACCATGTTGAAAACCGTTGAATATGAAGCCCCTGCCCTACGCTGGTCCGCAAGCAGATGCCAACACTCATTAGCCAACCCCTCCATTCTTCCCTCGGCAGATTCAAATGCTCTGGATCCGTTGTACTTAGACACTTCCTTAGGAGTTCCGTAATACGCCATGCTATGCTCGCCTATTCCCCAAGGTTTTCCGATTGATTTCCAATGTTCCAATGATGAAGCGTCGCCATAGTGCCCGACTGTGACCGGCAGGATCCCCTCACCATCGTCCTCTCCGTCAGAAGAAATCCACGGACGGGTCGGATCCGTCTTCATCACGATCTCTTTCCAGTCCTTCCATGCCTGAACCTGACCTGGCATCAGATCCGGACGTTTGTGAACATAGAGGATGACCGGCTTGTTCTCATTGCTGATGCTCCAGCCAAAGACACCGGGATGATTCCTGTCCCTCAGGACAAACCTTCTGAGATGATCCTTGGAAGCCTCCCAGAATTTGTCCGAATCAAGCTTCGGGCCTCCATCACTGGCCCAATTCGCGGTCTCGTCAAGCACGCATATTCCCATCTCGTCCGCAAGGTCCATGTAAAACCTCGGATAGACCTGAGCATGGAGACGCACAGCGTTGGCGTTCATGTCCTTTATCGCTGTGTACCAAGCCCATGCGTAACGTCTTGTCATCTGAGGGATGCCCATGAAGTGCCACGAGTCTCCTCTTAGCGGGTACGGTTCCCCATTTAGGCATTGCTTGTCCCCGGCAAGAGTCCATTCTCTCCAACCGAAACGTTCGTACTTAAGGTCGATTTCTTTCTTTCCAGACTTGACGTTCAGAAGAAGGGCGTAGAGTGAAGGATGCTCCGGGCTCCAGAAGTCCAAGGTTCCGTCCTCTACAGGAGCCGAGAGGGTCACGACAGACTCTCCTCCGGCAGGGACCATCACTTGGACCGAAGCGACCGTCATCGCCTGCTGTCCGAGCTTCCATTCCGGGACAGGCGCTCCAATGACATCTTTGGCCGCCATGTTGATCCACTCCTTCACATCTCCTCCCACGCTGACTTTCACATCTTTGCGAGAGTCGTTTCTCAATGTCACCTCAACTTCAAGAGTATTCTTAGAGACTAATGGCTTGACGAACGCATCCGCCACACGTACCTGCGGCAGAGCCATCAGATAGACATCCTGCCAAATGCCGCTGATGTGAGTACCCCACATAGAACCAGCCGGAATCACTCTTCTTCCGATCGTGGAGTTGTCATCAAAAAGGCTGAGACTGCGGACTCCGACAAGAATTTCCGACTCTTTCCCCGGAACGAGCTCGTCTGTGATGTCGGCCTCGAACGGTAGGAAATTGTCGAAGTTTTCAGCTACCTTGTGTCCGTTCACATAAACCTCAGCAAATCCAGCAACCGCCTCAAAATGAAGAATCAGCCTCTGTCCGCTCCAGTCCTGAGGCACAGTCACAGTCTTTCGCATCCAAGCCATCCGGACATTGTCCCAAGACTGAGGGTAGGACGGAAAGTCCCTGTGGTCAGGTCCCTCTAGATTGTGCTTGGCGAAACTGTTAGCATTCCAAGGGGAAGGGATTCTTATCAAGGTCTTGTCCCACCCTTCCGGTGACGGCATGGCCAGCTCCGGAGGATTACCCTTACCATATTCCCAATCATCAGGTACAGGCATTGCCTGGAACTGCCAGCGCCCGTTAAGGCAAATCTCCTGTCTGTGCTCTTTTTCAAGACGGTTCACCAGCCCTTCCGACGGAGCGAAAGGATGGGTAAAAACCGTCAATGCTAAAAGTAATGAAGAAAGTAGTGATGTCATAATGTGGCTAATTTTTTTGTGCAAAAATAGCAGCCACATAATAATTACGGGATAATTCTCAATTAGCGGTGGTTAACACCGGGGTTAAAAATAACTTAAAATGCCTTTTCAAGCAGCTCACAGAACGTTTTCATGCCTTTTGTGGCAACCTCGCGGATGTGGGTGATGCGAGGATCATGAATGGCCACATCTTCAGGATCGATAAGGTAGATCGGGGCTTCGTTCGGAGCGTAGCGGTAGAGCCCTGCGGCTGGATAGACATTAAGAGATGTCCCGACTATCAGCATCAAATCTGCCTCGGAAACTATGTCAATGGCCTTTTCGATGTTCGGCACAGCTTCACCAAAAAAGACGATGTGCGGACGCAGCTGACTCCCGTTCGGAGCCTTATCCCCTAGATGGACCTCTTCGTAGCCAATGTCAATCACTTCTTTTTCTGAATATGTGCGATCATATTCACCTTCCTCCGGACGAACTTTAGTAGCCTCGCCATGAAGGTGCAACACCCTCGTGCTCCCGGCCCTTTCGTGCAGATTGTCAACGTTCTGCGTGATGACAGTCACTGAATATTCCTTCTCAAGTTCAGCGATGGCATAGTGCGCAGCATTAGGCTTCACCTCACTTAGCCTCTTACGCAATCCATTGTAGAAATCCAGAACCAACGCCCTATTGCGGTACCATCCTTGGATGGATGCGACCTCTTCGGGATCATATTCACCCCAAAGTCCGTTATTGCCCCTGAATGTACTGAGTCCGCTCTCGGCACTCACCCCGGCACCCGTCAAGACGGCTATCTTCTTTTTAGCTGAGTTCATCTTTCATCCTCCATTTCCTCTTGTCTGCACACATCGAACAGATTCGTTCCGAGACAAAACAGAATATTCATAAATTATTGATTCTTCCTAAAATAGTAATTTCTGAGCCAGTACTCGAAGAGCGGGTCAAGAATCACCGGCTTGCTGTCCTCTCCGACAAAAGTAAGGATTTCCTTCTTCATCAGAGCGTCCTTCAGACGACGCACATTGGCGGATGAATTGAGTGAATATTTCCGGATCACCTCCGCTGTACTGAATTTCGTGTAACCGTCAATGATTGCCTTAAGCAGGCTCACCTGAAAAGTGGTCAGGTCATTCATCATTGCGATGAAGCGGCCTCGGTTGATCGCAATCACGGCAGAAAGTGCCTCCAACAGCACAGGTTCCATTATGTAGCCCTTTGAGAGAGAATCGCACACCGAAGTGAAGTGATTGATGTAAAATAAGTTGCACTTAAACAGCCGGCAAGCTCCACTGATCATGTCCCTATCCACAACCTTACCACTCGCCAAAAAGCCCTTTATCACATGCTCTACAATTTCACGCTCCTCAACTCCACTCAACTTCAAACGAGTCGCCCTGCGGTAGAAGAAATGGCGTTTTATGAATATGTCCTCCATCGCGTTGACCTGAGAACCAATGAATATGTAAGAGAAGATTTTCAGCCCTTCTGCCCGCACCTCATCCATCACTTCTTCCATCAGTTTGAAGATGTGCTCTCCATCGTCAGCCAAATCCACATTTTGAAACTCATCGATTATCATGTACAGCTTCTCTCCTTTCTCCGCGGCTAGAGCGTAAGGAAGCCTAAGCACTGCTTTCAAATCATTGTCATCCAGTTCCCAGTTAGTTGAAAGGATCGTGTCCATGTCAGAAAAAGCCTTGCGGTCGAAAACCCAATGAGTCCCTTCAAGATGGCCTGTAACTATCTTCTCGTACTCATCCGGAGTCGAAGCCACCAGACGGATGACGGCAGCACCAAGTCTCTTGACGAAAGCTTCTCCCTGACGTATGTCCAAAGCCGTCATCTCCCCGACTGTGAGGGGCTCTCCGTTGACTTTAAGTTTTGTAAAGACCTGATGAACGAGAGACTTCTTGCCGGTACCAAAAGGTTCCCAAATCACGACATTCTCATTCTGAGTCAACAAGTTGGTCAAAATCGAGCAATCCTCCTTACGGCCTATGAAGTGCTGGCCGGTAACGTATCTGTTGTACAAAAACGGGCTATCCATCGAAATAACATTTTTGTTTACACAAAATTAACATTTTTTTCTTATCTTTGCACCCGCTTTAGAAAGCGCTTGGAATTTTATCGGTAAAATATTGCCGAGAACATTCACAAGTTTTAGAAAAAAGGAGGTGGTAACAGCATTATGATCATAGTTCCTATCAAGGAAGGCGAGAACATCGAAAGGGCTCTGAAGAAATTCAAGAGGAAATTCGAGAAGACCGGTGCCATCCGCGAGCTTCGCGCCCGCAAGAACTTCGAGAAGCCTTCTGTAAAGAGAAGAGCTGCGAAGATGAAAGCTATCTACGTTCAGCACCTCCAGTTGCTTGACGAGCAGTAATTTCTTTCGAAATAAAGGCAGACCCAACGGTCTGCCTTTTTCCATTTCTACCCGTTTCCCCGACCACCGAATCCGGGACCAAGTCCAAAACGGATCAAGTCCAAAAGTTTGTGTTTAGGCATAATCGGGCAATACAAAACAGGGCCGCGCGATGTGCCATGGACTTCATTCTAAGCATCATTGCAGAGCCGACCCCACTTTAAAACCAAGGTCGGCCCTCCGAAGCGCTTTACTCCCAATTCAGAAGCATCCTTCACGGCTGTGATTTGCAAACGTGAGAGCGTAATCTTTGATTGTCTTTTCGGTCTATAGTCCCCTTTTCTGGACTTGGTCCACTTTTAACACGCCTATTAATAAGATAAACGCCTCTTAATCGACTGATTAGGAGGCGTTTTTTGTGCGGAATCGTGGAAGATTATCGAACCTTTGCCGAGGATTTCAAGAGGGTTTTGGAGTTTGTGGAGTGGTTGGAGGACAGCGAATATTGATGTAAAAAGTGAGCGGTACTACTTGATGGTCTGAAAAGAATGGTTATCTTTGCATTGTTCTCAAACGAGTTAGGAAACTAAAGTAAAAGCAAGCATCTTTTCCCTAAAAGGGATGCTTGCTTTTTTTTATTATTGTCTTTATCTTTGCAATGTTATAAGCAATCGGGAGATAACAAGTAAAAGCAAGCATCTTTTCCCTAAAAGGGATGCTTGCTTTTTTTATGATTGTCCCATACCGAGGGGGGGTACTACAACAAGGGCGGTTGTTCTCTCAATTACCCGATTAATTTGCTTATAATATGAGAACAAGCCAACATCTTGTGATAGTCGCCATTGAGGTGGAGATTATCAGACTTGTCAAAGTGCGAGCCTACAGGCGAGTGCGTTTCGGCAAGGTTGAGAGAGTCCGCAGCCATTACAGACGTTATTAGGGTAATGTCTGTACCTGGCCACCACTCTGAGCCCTAAGGCTCTCTGCTTCACCCCTCGGTTTTTATTTGCTCAGCAATATCCGAACGGAATATTTTGGGACAAGAAAAACTGCGGTTATCGAACCGAAAACAGGAACTCTGTCTTTGATTTACTGGATGGATTTTCAGCGGGTTATGGGAATAGAAAAAGGGCAGCCTCTGATGAAGCTGTCCCCTTGTGCGGGTGAAGGGACTCGAACCCATACGCTTGCGCACCAGATCCTAAGTCTGGCTTGTCTACCAATTTCAACACACCCGCAAGGCCTTCCGGTGGGGAATCTAGATGATGACAGGGATTCCGCAGGGAGTCTGTGCAATTGGAAGCTGCCCTCGCTCCGAGTCCGAAAGGACTACAAAGATAGTTGAAATCTGTTAATATTCAAATAATATTTTTGTTTCATCATTATTTTGAATCCGAGACTGCGACCTTTTCAAGAGCTTGAAGGGTTTTCTTTTCCTCAGTGGAGAGGTCCTCGGTCAGGGCTGAAGAGTAGGCCATTTTCCGTTTCTTGGATTCAATGACTTTTTGTGACAGCTGATTTTGCCGGATAGCCTGTTCGACACCTTTATCGAATATGTTCCGGATGGCGTTGACAAGATTTAACCTCATGCGTTCAACCTGATTGTCAAACAACGGAATGTTCCTGCTCTTGTACTTTGTCTTGGCAAGTTTCCATCGCCAGTCATCGAAAGAACCGTCTAGATTTATCCCGAATTTGAACGGAACCGGTGATTTCAATGCAGAAAGATGGTACTTGAACTTCTGATCGAAACGTTGAAGTCCGCTGGCCGCGATAGAGTAGCGATCTATGTTCAGAAGGAACGGAAATACTTCCAACTGATTGTCCTTGATGATTCCACGAATTGAGACAGACTCTATGTGGCTAGAGTCTTTGTCTCTAAACATTAGCGTTCTGCGCAGCTTATTAAGTTCGTCACTTTCCGCTAAAGACAAATCTCGTCCGTCAACTCTGACAATCCCGCTTAATGTTGGAAGGACAATGTTCATGGCAGTGTCGATCTCGGTTGTAGCTGCGACTTCGCAGTCTAGAAGCCCTTTGAATGCTTTCAGCATCGGCACGATGCTATCAACCGCAGGGAACAGTTGTATGACTCTCTCAGCAGTGATTCCGTCTAGTCTAAGATCAAATCCTGCCTTGAGATCTTTTTTTGTCCTAGTGGAATAGAACCCTTCAATTGAGACATTACCCATGTTCGTTGTAGCCATGGTCTTTGTCAACTGGAGGCAGCGCTCTTTCATTTCCAGATTTGAGGACATTTTGCTAGCAAGCAAGTCAGAGTATCTTATTGTGTTAGCTTTCAGGCTTACTTTAGCGTTCAAGTTAGACGGTAGGACAATCAATGTAGATGTGATTGTTGTGTCGGAGGATGCTTGTTCCTTGACAGAGTTCAGGTAGTCATCGTCATCGATTCCGGCAAGGGCCGTGTTGTGCCCCGGTGAAGTGAATCTTTTACCTGAGCTTAAAGCAAGAAGTATCTCATTCACATCAATCACTTCGGAGTTGATTCCAAGATCAAGATTGAGACGTCCCCTGCCGGAGGTCATAAATCTTCTCATTCCGGACAAGTGGCCGTTGGCCGAAATGTCTGAGGTCCCAGCCTTAAGAGAAAGTTTCTTAATGTCTATGGTGTTGTTAGTGATAGTACCTTGGAATCCAGTGATTCTGTTCTCCAAAGGAAAGTACGGAGTAATGACAAGTCCTTCTTCCACAGAGACTTCACCATTAATGTCCCAATCCTTCACATAACCAGCCAAAGACTCACCGAGTTGAATCTTGATGTCATTTTTTTCGAAGTCCTTTTCGGACAGGAAATCAGGCAACTTGGCTCCTACCCTTTTTCGGAACGCTTCTTTAAAAAGAGAATCTCGCTTTACGTTTGGATATTCCCGTTGGAGTGAGTCAAGAAAATGTTTCCTCCTAATCTGCCTTTCAACGGAATTCGGATGAGCCGCGATGGCAAGCTTGGCATCTTTGACAGAGAACCTGTTGACTCCCTCTCGTACCGCGATTCTGTTGTTGTGACTGGACAAACTCAGGAACGGAACAATGTGCCGGTTGATAACATTCTGAGTCAGCACAAAAGTGTTTGCCGAACTTAAAGCACCCACAAAACAGGAATCAATGTCCATCATCCCGATTGATGAAATGTCAAGATGACCGTGGATTGGGTGGCGTCCAATGTCTCCGCCCATACTCTCTTCGGCATTGTGAGCCGAGAGCTTCAAGCCAGTCCCACGGATGAATGTCGTGGAACCATATTCGGCAAACAGACTGTCGATTTTCGCGCTGAGGCCGGTGTGATGGTGATGATGCTCGCTTTCTGCCTCTTGCTCATCCTCATCGTGACTGAATGGACCGAGGCTGATTTCTGTTTTTCCCAAGTACGCAATAAGGGTGTCTTTGGGCACATTTACCTTGATTCCGTTGCTTTTAAGAGTACCGTTCAATCCGATTTCCGAGAAATTGTACGGATCTAATTGAGACAGACGGAAATCTCCCTTGATGGAGCCGTCCAAATTACCACGTACAGAGATTCCAAGGCTATCTGGCAGATAGTTCACCAAAGAGTCCAAAAGGAAATGTATGTCACTGTTAATGTTGAATAGCGGGTCGTTACCAAGCAAATCATCAGCCGTCCCGCTCAAAGATACTTTCATTCCATCTACGCTAAGACAGAAATCCGGAATCTCAGCAGCCAATTTGCCGTTCTCACTTTTCGCGGTGATGTCAAAGTCGAAACGTCCTTCTCCGTCTATACCTTCCCAACCTATCCGCGAGTCAGGCACCTGCATCTGCACAGAAAGTGGCGGCAGACTCCCGGAGTCCCTATCGTAGTAGCCATTGCAGGATGCGTTGAGGGTTAGCAGAGCATCGGTGCGCAACTTTTTCAAAACGGGGAAGTTGGACCCGAAATATTCAACAAGCTCGTTGATGGAAGCTTTTTCAATGTTCGCAGCGGCTTTGATGTGAATATTCCTCCCCGAAAAGTCAGCTTCCCCCTCCGCGCTAAGTCCGATAGTCGCTATCCGAGCCGTCATCCTCTCCACGCTGATTTTCTTCTTGTCAAGTTCCGGGAATATGTCTCCGCTGATTTCCACAGGGAGCGACATCCTTCCAGACGATTTCAGACCGAGGAAAAGACGCGAAGCCATGCTGACGTCAAAATGCCCAACCCTCTCTTTAATGTCAAGACGCTCTAGCCCGAACGCAACGGTGTCCGCAGGCAGACGCCCAGCTGCGAACAATGAATCCAAAGTCACACTGACATTCTCAATCTTCCCCTTCTTGGCATCAAAATGTCCTTTGGCAGAGAGGTTTTTAAGGAATATGCAACCGAATATTGTGTCCGTGGGATTGGTATAGACCACGAATGGCCGTCCGTCAAGGTCAACCTTACCGATAGAGATCGGTGGCAGGGTAGAGGCTGTTGCGTCCCCACCCTCTTTGACGGACCCGTCTCCGAACATATTCCAATTACATTGTGTTGAATCGTACTGGTGGGCAAAGATTCTAGGATGCTCCAGAGAGGCTTTCCGTATCCTGATCCTGCCGGTTGCTGCGGCAAGGTAATTTACCGACACTGATAGTTTGTCAAAATGAGCCAAAGTGTCGGCCAACGCCCCACGACCGGCCTTAAGCAGATAATTTCCAGAAGTTTCAAGAGAATCAAAAGCAGCGAACCTGTCGTGAGGATAAGTGATGGAGAAGTTGTCAATCGTGACGTTCAGGTTTGGGAAACTTCTGAACATTGAAGCCTTTATGCCGGAGAAGGAGACGCTGCCATTGACATATTCATCAGCGGCCTTTTCCACGATGCGTGTAAGCACCGCAGAGTTCAGCACCACTTGCAGGACGATTACTATGACCGCCCATATTCCTAAAAATGCCCAAAGCAACGGCCTCAACCAACGCCATGCGGCATGTTTGAACTTCCCATTTCCCATGACTTGCAAATATAATCAAAAATGTGAGCGAGCGGTGAAAAATGACTATATTTGAGAAAAAAATACTCTCAAAATTATGAACTTAAGACACGCCCTTCTTCTAATTAGTTGCCTTGCTGCCAACCCGTTGTCCTTTGCCCAGGTCATCTACATCAATGATTCAAATGGACAGGACTCCGTCAAGACTGCTCATTTCTCCGTTGTAGGTAAACCTCAGACGGCTCTAAGCCCGGTGAGGGTCTCAGAAGTCAGTCTGCTAGACGGACTGTTTTCAGAAAGGTATCTCCTGAACAGGAAATACCTCATGAGTCTGGATAGCGACAAACTCCTTCAGAATTTCTACTATGAGGCAGGAATATCCAAGACTGGTCACACTGAGGTAAACAAGGATGGCAACTACGCTGATTTCCAATGGGGTTGGGAGTCTCCAAGCAGCCAGCTAAGAGGGCATTTTCTCGGTCACTGGCTTTCTGCGGCAGCTTACATGTACGCTGAGACTGGAGACTCTTCGGTAAAGGAAAAGGCTGATCACATTGTGGAGGAACTCTCTGTTTGTCAAGAAAATAATGGCGGAGAATGGGTCGGTTCCATCCCTGAGAAATACCTTCGCCTAATGGCTGACGGCCAGCCGATTTGGTCTCCTCAATACACTCTCCACAAGACTTTGATGGGACTTTACGACATGTACGCATTGACCGGTTCCCAGAAAGCGCTTGAGGTTTTGGACCGGTTTGCGGATTGGTTTCACAGATGGTCAGGTGAGATGGTGGCTGAGGGGAAATCCGGTGCAGTCTATGGTGGAGAGACTAGCGGAATGTTGGAAATCTGGGCGGACATGTTCGCGGTCACGAAGAACAAGAAATATCTTGACTTGATGGAACGTTACGGAAGTCCGGGAATGTTCCATGAGCTTCTAGACGGGAAAGACGCTCTTTCCTGTCAGCACGCCAACGCAAGCATTCCATGGACTCACGGTTCAGCGAGAGTGTACGAAGTGACTGGAGATCCTTATTGGAGGGATGTGACGATGGCTTTTTGGCGAGAAGCTGTCCAGAATAGGGAATCGTTCTGTACTGGAGGACAAAACGCTGGGGAGTTTTGGATTCCTGCCGGACATCTAGCAGAGTTTGCAGGAGAAAACAATCAGGAGCATTGCACTGTCTATAATATGATCCGCACAGCGGACTACCTCTATCGATGGACCGGTGATGTGCAGTTCGCTGACTACATAGAGCGGAACCTCTACAACGGACTCCTGTCCCAACAGAATCCGTCAACCGGAATGGTAGCTTATTTCCTGCCGATGGGCGGTGGCTACCACAAGGGCGGGGAGAAAGGCTGGGGACATCCGACGATGGATTTCTACTGCTGCCACGGAACCCTCGTTCAAGCACAGACACGTTATCTTGAATATATCTACTACACTTCCGACAGTGGGCTGACCATCAGCCAGTACATCCCTTCGAAACTTAATTGGGACTATGGCGGAAGCAAAATCTCAGTCAGTCAAGACTTTGCAGTAAAGGACTTCGGCCCAGACTATTCCGCAAGCCGTTGGAGAATTAATTTGAATATCTCAGCAGAAGCCCCGACCCGCTTCACATTGACATTGCGTGTTCCTTGGTGGGTCAATGGCAAACCTATCATAAAGGTCAACGGTAAGGATGCCAAGTTCTCGGTGAAAGACGGCTACGTCAACTTGGCTGGAGTCTGGAAGGAAGACAAGGTTTATGTCGAGTTCCCAACCGAACTCTATACTGTACCGCTGCCCGGAAGAAACGGGACCTACGCATTTATGGAAGGGCCAATTGTGCTTGCCGGCCTTTTGGAGCGTGAAGAGACCCTCAAAGGAGATCCTTCAAAGCCTGAAACCATCCTTGCACCTGAGTACCACCAGCAGTACAAATCGATAAGATGGCAGCAGACTCATTACCGCACCCTGAACCAAGAGAAGATCATCCGCTTTGTTCCCCTCTACGAAGTCGCTAACGAGCCTTACGTGATTTATTTTCAAGTAAAATAGAATACTTCACAGCACTTAGCAATCATTTAACGCTCACTTAATTAAAAAGATGTCGTCCAGTCCCTTCGTCACCGAATTATCAACCCTAACCCAAGTTTGGCACGATAATGGCATAATGCTTCTACGACATAAATATTTTTACTCATAAACCAAAAACTGACTCAATAGTTATTTCATAAGTATTGAATAAGATAAGCCGAAGCCGGGTGAGAACCTCGCTTCGGTTTTTGTTGGGATTCGGCCCCACATCCGTGAGTGGGATACAGTCATTCACTCACGGGAGCAGGCCTATATTATCTCTGGTGCGCAGGACTTGACAAACCACGCACGAAGTCCAGAAACACATTCCGTGCGCAAAGAGTTCTTTCTCACGCACGAGCATAAGCACAATTATCTCCGGTGAGCGAAACGCTCCATTTCACGCACCGTCCTTTCATGTAGTCGCTGAGCCTGCCGAAGTGAACCGCCTTTGTGCGCAGAAGCCAGAGGTTGACGCACGGATATTACTCGGAATAAAGCAGGTACGGGGCGCGGAGGGCTTTGAAGGTTTCGACATCGGAAGCCCAACGGGCGGAAATCTCGGCAACTGAGGCACCGGACTGTATCATTGAACGGAACCAATCAACTCCCGCAAGAAGCTCAAAAAAGTTGTTCTTACCAAAGAAATTATCGCCCATATCCAAATTCCGGTAAGCATCGATGACATATTCAAGATTAATCTTTTCGCTCCAGAGGCAGTCTAGCGGTATGCCACGAAGATCTCTGCCATAACAGTCCTCATCTAAAAACTGCGGATTCTTCGCTCCTGGAATGCTACGAGGAATGAATGAGAATGAATATCCCATCATCGAAGGATGGCCATAAACCTCGAACGGAAACTGCGTACCGCGACCGAGGCTGACCACAGTACCCTCGAAGTAGCATGTTGATGAATATAGGTACACAGCCCTCATGTCCTTGATGTTCGGTGACGGTGGCAGGATGAGACTGTAGCGGGTCTGATGCGTGTAATTCAGGCAGGGAATCACAGTCAAGTCGCATGGTCCGTTCTCTAGCCAATTTTCTCCGTTGATCATCTTCGCCAACTCACCAAGCGTCATGCCATGGACTGTAGTGATTGGAAGCCAGCCGACACCAGACTTGAATTTCATGTCGAGAATAGGTCCGTCAACATAGAAGCCGTTAGGGTTCGGACGATCAAGGATGACTACCTGCTTCCCGTCACGGGCACAGGCCTCCATCAGATGATGCATTGTTACGTAATAGGTATAATACCTCAAGCCTACATCTTGAATATCAACCACAAGAACATCAAATTTATCTGTCTTTTCCTTGCTCGGAATCCGAGAACCTTTCTCATAAAGCGACAGGATTTCAACCCCTGTCTTCTCGTCAACGCTGCTGCTTACATGCTCCCCTGCATCAGCATTGCCCCTAAAGCCATGTTCCGGAGAGAAGATCGCCTTAACATCCACTCCTTTCTCTATCAATGCATCAACTATGTGCTGGCCAAATTCAATCTTGCCATCTGGAACAGAAGGCTCATCGAACGGAATCAGCGAGATTTCAACAAACTTTTTTGTAAATTCTCTGGACGGATTGTTCTGAACAGGAAAGCACCCTCCATATTCTGTGAGCGCGTCAGCCAATTTGGAGCCGGTTACCTTGTCCCCGACTATTCCCGTCTGATTGCTGAACACTGCCACACGCTTTCCTTTCAGCAGCGGTAGATACTCCTCAAACCTCTCATCCCCCAGGACCACTCTTTCCGAATATGCCCGCGCGAAAGACGCATTAGACCCCAATATCACTACTGCACTGATAATAAAACACTTAATAAAATTTCTCATAATCATAAACCTTTTCACCGTCCAAGATACAAAATTTCGGAAATAACACACAAAAAAGGTTTGATTATCTGAAATAATCATTATATTTGCCATGTCATTGAATTGTGACTTGGTAAAATAAAAACGGGCTTCTGTCCCTAAGCAGAAGTCCGTTTTTGAAAAATCACCGAGGGGGAGATAATTGAGAGGGAGCCGATTGTTCTACACCAAGTTATTATAATTCAATGAAAAAGAGAACAATTCCAATCTTCTTTCACATCTCCATTAAAGTTGAGATAATCAGACTTGTTCGAGTGAAAGCGTACAAACGCATCCGCTTCGGCAAAGTTGAAAGAGTACGAAGCTACTGCAAGGAGCCACCAACGAGGTCGAGGATCTCGGAGGTGATTTTTTGCTGACGGCCTTTGTTGTACTCTAGGGTGAGTTCCTGAAGGAGGTCGTTGCCGTTGTCGGTAGCGAGTTGCATCGCAACGGTGCGAGCGGCATGCTCAGCGGCTGCGCTATCTAGAAGAGTTGTAAAAATGCGAAGACGGACAACCTTCGGGAGAAGAACTTGAACTAGGGCCTCTGGAGAGGGCTCTATGATCATGTCGGGTGCTTCGGCAGACCCAGTCGCTTCGACTAGCTCAGCGAACGGTTGGTGAGCTTGTCGAACCATCGGTTCACTCGCTTCGGCAGGCTTAGTCGCTTCGACAGGCTCAGCGACCTTACCGGCGTGAAGATCAGCGGTGGCGTCGGCAAGAGACAGAGGGAGATATGTCTGACGGGTGGTAGGCTGAGAGGAGGTGGATTTATAGTGATTGTAAACGAGTTCCACCTTATCGAACCTACCGGACACAAAATTGTCCAGCAGTTCCTGCGCCAAAGCCGAAGCCGCCTCATAGGTCGGAGAATCCGACATCTTCGTAAAATCCGAAGGACTTGGAAAGCCAAGTTTCTTCATCGCCTCTGACATCTTACGGCCAACGGAATAGACAACGATGTCGGCATCCCGAAGACCTGCGGCACGATATTCATTGATCACTGCCGTGGCCTCACGAATAGCGTTGGAATTGAACGCACCGCAGAGCGAGGAGTTGGAAGCAAACGCGACGATAGCCACTCTATGCACCTCACGTTGAGCCATTAATGAATATGCTTCCCTCGGTCCGTCAAGTTGGTTCGACAAGCTCACCAACCGTGGTTCGGCAAGGCTCACCAACCGTGGTTCGACTGGGCTCACCAACCGTGGTTCGGCAGGGCTCACCAACCGTTGGTCGCTGAGCTTGCCGAAGCGACTTCCCGTCACACCAGAGTTTTCTCCAAAGCCTTCCTCAGGTGCCGGAGCGGAAATATTCACAGACCCCATCAAGTCGATGAGCATACCATGCAGACACTTCTCGTACGGAAGCATATTCCCAATCGCCTGCTGCGCCTTGTGCAACTTCGCGGACGCGACCATCTTCATCGCGGAAGTGATCTTCAGCGTGCCGCTCACCGAAGCGATCCTATCCTTTATTTCCTTTAGAGATGCCATCTGACTTTATGAATATTATGCCTTATGAGTCTGTGCCTGAATCGATTTCACCACCGCAGCTGCCTCATTCTCAATGATGCCTGTGATGGTCTCGTCAATCTTGCCCTCAGACAACGGTTCAAGGACATCCTTCTGATGCGCTGACCTCATTCTGGTCAAGAAGTCGGACTGGAACTCCGGCACCTGCTCGATGGCAATCTCGCTCATCAGAGCGTGGATGCCACAGTAAAGAATTGCCACCTGTTCCCCTACCGGCATCGGTGAATATTGCTGCTGAATCAGCAACTTGTTGTTCTTGCGTCCCTTGTCCAAAGCCATGGCCGTCACCTTGTCCATGTCCGAAGAGAACTTCGAGAAAGATTCCAACTCACTGAATTGGGCCTGGTCAATCTTCAGGGTACCGGCCACTTTCTTCATGGACTTCACCTGAGCAGCGCCACCGACACGGGACACGGAGATTCCGACATTGATAGCTGGGCGCTGTCCTTCGTTGAACAAGCCGGACTCCAAATAGATCTGACCATCAGTGATAGAAATCACGTTTGTAGGAATGTAAGCCGACACATCACCTGCCTGGGTCTCAATGATAGGCAGGGCCGTGAGCGAGCCTCCTGCCTTGACCTTGCCCTTCAACGAGTCTGGGAGATCATTCATCTGCTCGGCAACTTCCTGCTGGTCAATAATCTTGGCAGCTCTCTCAAGAAGTCTTGAGTGGAGATAGAACACATCTCCAGGGTAGGCCTCACGTCCGGAAGGACGGCGCAAGATCAGGGAAACCTCACGGTAAGCCACGGCCTGCTTTGAAAGGTCATCATAGACAACAAGAGCCGAACGGCCTGTGTCACGGAAATATTCCCCGACAGCGGCTCCGGCAAACGGTGCGAAGTATTGCAGGGCGGCTGGATCGGCAGCGGTTGCAGCAATGACAATCGTGTAGTCCATCGCCCCTTTGGCACGGAGAGTCTCCACGATGTTTGCCACCGTGGAACCTTTTTGTCCGATGGCCACATAGATGCAATAGACAGGCTTTCCGGCTTCGTAGTTGGAGCGCTGGTTGATGATCGTGTCGATGGCAATTGCGGTCTTTCCTGTCTGACGGTCTCCGATGATGAGTTCCCTCTGGCCACGGCCGATAGGAATCATCGCATCAATCGCCTTGAGACCTGTCTGGAGAGGTTCGGTCACAGGCTGACGGAAGATCACACCGGGAGCCTTGCGCTCAAGCGGCATTTCTGTCAGATCACCTTCAATCTTTCCAAGTCCGTCAAGAGGGACGCCAAGCGGATCGACGACCCTTCCGAGCATCTTCTCACCGACCTTGATCGAGGCGATACGTCCCGTTCTGCGGACAGTCATTCCTTCCTTGATCTCATCAGTCGGACCGAGAAGCACAGCACCGACATTGTCCTGCTCAAGGTTCATCACAACCCCCATGACCCCACTTTCGAATTCGAGCAACTCTCCGGCCTCAGCGTTGGTCAGGCCATACATTCTGGCCACACCATCGCTTACCTGCAAGACTTTGCCGATTTCCTCGAACTGGAGGGAAGTGTCAATGTCTTTCAGTTGCTCAAGAAGCACTTGAGAGACTTCACTTGGTTTTATGTTGTCCATACTTATACTATTCTTCTATTCATTTCTTTGAATTGATGCCTTATGACATCAATCTGACGTACGACACTGGCATCCAAGACGGTGTCCTCCACCTCGAACACAAAGCCCCCTATAAGAGACGGATCAACTTTGGTCCTGAGAATCAGCCCGTCACCGGTTTCTTTTTCGATCAAGGCACGCAGACGGGACTCAAGATTCGGACGTTGTAATTTAGGATCCGAAGATCCAGGCTCAGAGTCCAACAGTGCAGGATCAGCGACCACAAGCGTGGCGCGCTTGATGTGACGCGAGCGGTAATATTCATTAATGAAAGCCGTGAACACACGGCGCGCATAGCCAACACGGCCATTGCGGATCAGCAATTCCACAAACTTACGCAAGTCTGGTGCCATTTTTCCGTCCAAAGACGCATCAAACAATCCGAGTTTCCTGACTGATGGAATCGATGGATTATCAATGTCACGCTGAAATTCAGGTATTTCCGAAAGAGCCCTGCCAACAGTCTCGATCTGTGACGCGACCTCACTCCCGGAGCCAGTCTCATCGACCAGTTCAAGAAGAGCGGTGGCATAGCGTGTCGCGATGATTCCAGTGTTCATTTGTCAACTTTTCAAATCATTTCTGGAGGAAATCTCCTCCATCAGCCGATCAACAAGGCCAGCCTGATCACCTGAGTCTGCCAGACTTTTCTTCAACACCTTCTCGGCCACGCTGACGGCGACCATTGCGACATCCTTACGGACATCCCGCAAAGCGCTCTCCTTCTCGGC